>JBMTYE010000258.1:0-2775 GCA_049454255.1 Flavobacteriales bacterium | reverse complement strand
AGCGCGAAAGCGCGGTTTTCCGCAGCGTCCTCATGCCCGTCAGCACCTTGATCGGAATCATCGGCCTGCTCGCCGTCGCCCTCATCCTGTTCGACCACCTGATCAACCAACGCTGGGAAGCCGAAGCCTTCGCGGTCGCGGTCACCGCCGCACTCCTCCCCGTTGCTCTTCTCCTCTACCGCTGGATGCGCGGCCACTTCAACCGCCAACTCGGGAATCCCTGAGCGTCCGGGGCACGAGGGCCAGCGTGGCCGCCAGCACGGCGGCCAGCCACAGCAGATTTTTTACGACATTTATCCAGAAGAACCTGTTGCGGTGGTATTCGCCGTTGAAGCCCTCCAGAAATTCGGAATAGTTCAGCGGATAGACCACCTGCCCGAGAAGCAGGCTCGCCGCCACGAGCAGGATCACCACGACCCGCCGCCGCGGCCCGAGCCTTTGCGAATCGGTCAAGGCGAGGAACGGCACCGCCCACCACGTGTATTGCGGGGCCATCAGTTTGCCGAGCACGACATACCATCCGAAAAGGACGAACAGGACTCCCGGGTCCGACCAGAGATCCGCACAGCGCCGCCGCCAGACGAGAAAAAAGATTCCCGCTGCCGCAGCCACCCAGCTCCATTGCAGGAGAAAGGTGACGGCCGTTCCCAGGTCGGATTCAAAACCGTAGATGCCGTTGCGCGGCGCCATGCGCAGGGGAATCCCGAGCCACCATTGCGCCAGCGGAATACCGCTGCCGAGCAACCCCTCGATCCCGAAAGGTTTGTCGAAATGGAACTGCAGGGCCGCACGCACGGCGCGCCACTCCGATCCCCACATTCCCAAGGTGCCCACCACGAGAAATCCGCCCGCCCCCCACCACAACAGGCCGCGCGCCGCGTTCCGCCAACCACCCCTCCTCCACGCCGAAGCCGCCAAAAACGGCACGAGCAGCACCGGATAAATTTTCGTCGCCGTGGCCGCCCCGAGCAAAAATCCCGCGGGTGACAGGTGGCCACGGACCCACAAAGCCCAGGCACCGAGAACCAACAAAGAAACCAGCAACTCGAAGCGACACAGCAACAGCGGTCCGGCCAGCAGCGCGAACAGCAGCATCAGCCATGGGGCAAAGGCGGGACCGCAAAACCGCGCCAGGAGGACATGCCCGGCCAGCAGCAGCAGATTGACGGCCAACAAACCCTTGAAAAACGGATCGAATTCCCCCGGCGCACCCGTCATCCGTCCGATTCCCGCAAAGAACCACAAAGCACCCGGTTGGTATTCGTTGGTCTCCAGGCCGGACCAGGAGCCGTCGTGGGTGAAGAACGAAGTGGCTCGCTGCCAGTAAACGACCGGATCGACCACGATGTGCCCTTGCCAACGCGGATCATGGACCTGCGTCCACAAAATCCACAGCACCGCGAGCGTGGCCAGAAGAAGCGAAAGCGAATATTTCATGGTGCGAGCAAGCACCACGTTGGTTGGCCGCACGCCGCAAATCAAGATGCAGGCACAGGTGGAGGGCGGCCGTCCCCGGCCGCCGGTCGTCGCGCAGCAACTCAAATCCCCGGCGACAACAGGGGCGTCGCCCCGTGCCTCGACACCACCATCGCCGCGGCCCGTGCCGCCCGCGGGGCCGACTCCCGCAGGCTTCGTCCCGCCGCCAACCCAACGGCCAGGGCCGCGCAAAACGCATCACCCGCTCCGACCGGATCGACCACCTCGGTCCCGGGCACCGCAGGTTCGTGGGTCAGCGCGCCCTCGTCGAAAATCCACGCGCCGTCCCCGCCCGCCGTGAGTACCCCGCGCGCGATGCCGAACTCGCGCAGCAGGCCGGTGAACAAATGCGCTTCGGGACCCGCGGCACCCATCAGACGCGACACCTCCGCCAGTTCCTCCCGGTTCAATTTGAGAATCTCGCAGTGACGCAGCGTCCAGAGCAGTATTTCATCGTCATAAAATGGCGCGCGCAGATTGAGATCGGCCATCACCCGTGCTCGGCCGCTCCGCGCCGCCTCGGCCAGCGACCGGATGGCGCGGCGACCCACAGGATGCCGCTGGGCCAGTGTGCCGTAAACGAAGACCTTGGCACGCCCCGCCGCCTGCCGCGCCGCCTCGGCGGCCTCGAGAAAGTCCCACGCCGCGGGGGTAACAATGTCATAGACCGGGCGGCCATCGGGCGCCGCGGTCACGTCGACACGCCCCGTCGGCCGGTCGGGGTCGGCCGGGCCAATCACGCACCCGACCCGCGCCGCGGTTAACCAGCGGGCCAGCTGCCGGCCCGCGGCATCATCACCGACCCGTGAAAGCAGGACGCTTTCCGCCCCGAGTGCGGCGGCGTGGGCGGCCAAGTTGGCGGGCGCCCCGCCAGGTCGACGGCGTCCGTCCGGCCAGCAGTCGAACAGCAGTTCCCCGGCGCAGACCACAGCCATAATCACGGGCCCGGGGGAGGAGTCGGGTCGGGCAGACGAAAGGCTTCAGAAAGGTGTCTGCGTCGGACTCGGAGTCACCGTGGGTGACGGGCGCGGACGCACCGTGGGACTCGGAGACGGGCTCGGCACGGGCGACGGGCGCGGACGCACCGTGGGACTCGGAGACGGGCTCGGCACGGGCGACGGACTGGGCAGGGGTGACGGGCGCGGACGCACCGTGGGACTCGGAGACGGGCTCGGCACGGGCGACGGGCGCGGACGCACCGTGGGACTCGGAGACGGGCTCGGCACGGGCGACGGACTGGGCAGGGGTGACGGGCGCGGACGCACCGTGGGACTCGGAGACGGGCTCGGCACGGGCGAC
>JBMTYE010000257.1:0-2777 GCA_049454255.1 Flavobacteriales bacterium | reverse complement strand
GCGGCGAGTTCGCGCATCAGACGGCGTTTGGCCACCGGCAGAAGGGTCTCTTGCAGCGGCAACGCCAGCGAGCTGACGGCGCAAAAGGTCGCGGGGTTCGGAAGTTCGCGGAACTGCCGGATGAGCGTGTGCTTGATGGACTCGAAAGTCTCGCCGAGCGACCTGCGGAAGCGGTCGACTGGCTCGACCTCCAGCGCCAAATACTGCTCGTCGTCCCGCTCGATCCGGGACCGCGCATACCGGTAGGCAAACACATCGCCTCGCGGCGCATCGTGGATGAGCAGGTAGCCTTCCGCCCGGTACAGGGGCATCAAGCCGACGGGAAGGAACTCAAGTTGCTCTTCCACAATCTCGTAGAGGTCTTTGCCTTCTTCGATGGCCGTGCGCAGTTGGGGGATCGCAAACTGCAGCAGCTCATCGATGTAGGCATCGAGTTCGGGGTGCCGTTCGGCCGCGGAGTAGAGCAGCCGCATCGACCGGAAGTCGAAGCCCGTCACCTCCCCGCGCAGCGCCAGGCCCTCGCGGTTACTGGCCAAATCCGTCAAATGCCGGTGCTGGGCAATGAGTTCTGCAAGTGCAGGATACAGGCGCGTGGCCCGGAACTCCTGTTTGACTTTCTGCAGCCAAGCCATGAGGACATATTGCTTGTACTCCGCGTCGAGCGCGCCGCGGGTGAGCCAGTGTTCGTCGAAGGACTCCATGCGTGCTGAACTACGCAGGGAGGACTGAAAATGTTGCTCTGTGCCGTGGCGGGGGCTGCGTCAGTGCCGAACGAGGGGGAGGCGGGCGATGGGGCGGCCGCCGTGCCAGGCTTCGAGGAGGTGCCAGCCGGCGTGCCCAGCCGGTACCGTCATCCAGCCGTCCGGACCCACCGTGCCGGCTGCCACGAGGCGGCCCGCGGCGTCGCGCAGGCGGAGTTCGGTTCCGGGGGGGACGCCGCTGACGCGGAGGGCGTCCGCGAAGGGATTAGGCGTGGCGAAGAGGGTCGCGAGGCCGGTGGGGGTGGCGAGGGACAGGTCGATGGAGGAGGTGGCCGGCGGACAGCCCGGGTAGTCCACGACGGCCAGCGCGTAGGCGCCCACCGCGCCGGCGGTGAGGACCGGGCCGGTCGCATCCGGAAGGGGCGTGCCGTCGAGGGTCCAGGAATAGCTGGCGTAGCCGGTGGGCCCGGAGATTTGGCCGGAGGCGGGGTCGTAGTCCAGTGCGAAGTCCGGAATGGCGAGGCACACGAGGAGCGAATCGGTCAGCATGCTGCAGCCGACGGCATCCACCCCTTCCGCCCCCACCCACCCGCTCGCCGCTACCGACAGCTCCGTTCCCTCGCCCACCTCGACACCCCCGCTCCACCACGTCCACGACCAACCCTCCGGCGCCTCCACCAGCGCCGCACTGCTGCCTTCCTGCACCACGCCCGGCGCAACGCTCGGCAGACATACGACCTCTGGAATCCCTTGCAACGGGCAGCCCCACACATCCTGTCCGCTCACGGAGTACACCCCGTTTGCCACGGCCTCCAGCGTACATCCGACTCCCGCGACCTCCATCCCGCCCACGGTCCACGTGCACCCGACCGTCCCCGGTCCGGCCACTAACACCGCCGTCTCCCCCTCCAGCACCACCTCGAATTCGGCGGTCTCCGTCGCCCCGCAGCTCACCACCGGCCCGGCCGTCGCCCCACATCCATACCCATTCACGACGGTGCACTGGTACGCCCCATTGAACGGCACCTCCACCCAAACACTATCGCCCACCTCCTCGAACGTCGGCACCTCCAGCCCGGGCTCAATAAACCCGGCCCACCCATATACCTCAAACGGCCCACCCCCACAAACGATGGCACCATCGGCCCCGACCGTCAACACCGGCTCGGGCACCGGAAACGCCAGCACCTCCACCGTATCCGTTACCTCCAGCACGGTCACCACCGACACGGCCACGCTCCCCGCCGTCCCGCCCGCCGCAAACGCTCCGCCCCCGATCGGCAACGCCACCGTCCCCACCGCATCGTCCGCCGTAATCAGGTCGTCGTCGTAAAACACCAGCGTGTACGGCGGGTCCAGCAACACGATTCCCAGTCCGGTCCACACCGTCGATCCCACGTTGTTCACCACGGAACTTGTGTACACGGTGGTGTTGCTTCCATTGAGCACCACGAAGTAGGGGTCGGCCGGCGAGGAAAGGAAGTCGTCGAAGTCGTTCCAACCGGTTCCGACGCTGGACAGGGTCACTGTGTTCAGCACCGGTTGGGTGACCGTGGTGGTCAGGGAGACTGCGAAGGTGCCGGGTACATCAAGCGTCAGGTCGAATTCACTTTCGGTGGACACAGAGCCGTCGGGCAAGGTCCACGTGTGGGTTGTCGTGGTTCCGGGCTCGCCGGTGAGCAGGGCTGTGAACTCCGCATCGAACGGGACGCAGCCGGCTGGAGGAACTGCAGTAAAGGTGCCTGCGGAGGCGGAACCGGGCAGCACATCGAACGGATAGACAAAGCTGTCGCTCACGGTTTGCTGTTGGCCGAAGGCGCTGACTGTGGCCGAGACGGAAATGACGATTTCCTGGGTGCCGGCGAGCAGGGGCGTGCCGCAGAGGGTAGCGCAGCCGCTGGTTTGGCCGGCGGAGGGCGTGTAGGTCCCATCGGGGTCGCTCAGCTCGACCTCCATGCCGAAGGGCAGGCCGGTTACCGAGGTGATGGTGACGGTCAGCAATGTCGCCGTGATCCCGCTGCCCGGATCCACCACGGTGGCCGGCAGATAGAACGTCAGAAATTCCGAATACGGCTC
>JBMTYE010000256.1:0-2785 GCA_049454255.1 Flavobacteriales bacterium | reverse complement strand
TTGATGATCGGCGCGGTGATGTTTGTCCAGTCGACAACCTTTGAGTAGAGGTAAGTCGCATCCGCCCGCAGACTGTCCGTGCGCTCAAACAGCGTGTCAAGCTCGACGCCTTGGGCGGAAATCCGTGCAAAGAGCGTGTCGATGTTTTGGGCTGATTGCGGTGCCAAAACATTTAGGTATTCCTTCCCTCCGCCAGAGGTCCCGCTCCGCATGGTGACCTGGGCGGTGAGGCTTAAGAGACTTCCGAAGGAAAATGCGGCCAAAAGTAGCAGCTCTTTTGCGGCGCCTGGGTTATTCATCGAAGTAATAATATGCTTCGACGAATGTACAACATTTATATCGCCTTTCCTATTCCTGTGTCACAAAAGCCGCCGAAGCAGGTGCACCGGCAGTCCCATGACCGTGAAGTAGGACCCGCGGATCTCCGAAACGACGAGGGCCCCGAATGCATCTTGTATTCCGTATCCACCCGCTTTGTCGAGCGGTGCCCCGGTTGCAACATAGGTGTCTAAAACATGATCGGGCACCGGTAAAAATGTGACATCACACGCATCAGCAACGGAGCGTATTTTTCCGTCTGGGTAGGCTACCGCGCAGGCCGAGTAGACCGTGTGTGTGCGACCGGAAAGCGACAGCAGCATCGCACGGGCTTCTTCCGCATCCCTTGGCTTTCCGAGTACCTCACCTTCGCGCACCACCACCGTGTCGCCGGCAATCAGAATGTCCCCAGGACCTAAATCCCCGACACAGGCTTCCGCTTTCTTCCGTGCAACATATTCGGCGACATCGGCTGCGGGAAGATTTGCCGGATACGACTCGTCGGTGGGGTGGACGAGGACGGTGGGGTCGAGTCCCACAAGGCGCAGCAGCTCAAGCCGGCGAGGGGAGGAGGAAGCGAGGAAGACACGTGTGGAAGCGAGGGAAGGGTAGTACATGAGGCAAAGCTAAACGCCTACCTTCGCGGCATGCACGAACGGATTCTGATCCTGGACTTCGGTTCCCAATACACGCAACTCATCGGCCGCAGAATCCGCGAACTGCAGGTGTATTCTGAGATCATTCCGTGGCATGCCTTTTCCGAGGTTCCGGCGGATGTGAAAGGCGTTGTGTTGAGCGGCTCGCCCCACAGCGTGCAGGAGACGGACGCCCCCATGCCCGACCTGAGTGGCCTACTCGGACGCGTGCCGGTGCTGGGCATCTGCTACGGGGCCCAACTCCTGGCACAGACCCACGGCGGCCGAGTCGCCGCGTCGAACAGCCGGGAATACGGGCGGGCCCACCTGATGACCTTGCACGACACTGATCCGCTCCTCGAAGGGATGCAGGAAGGGTCTCAGGTGTGGATGAGCCACGGCGACACGATTGAGGAGTTGGGGCCGGAGTTTGAGCCCATTTGTGGGACGCACGATGTGGCGAATGCCGGGTTCAGGGACAGGAAGCGTCCGGTTTGGGGCATACAGTTCCATCCAGAGGTCTGGCACAGCGTCGAGGGCCCGAAGCTCCTGCACAACTTCGTGCGTGGAATCTGCGGCTGCCGCGGGGACTGGACGCCCGCGAGCTTCATCGAAGAAACCGTCGGCGCCCTGCGCGAAAAACTTGGCGACGATCACGTCATCCTCGGGCTCAGCGGGGGCGTCGACTCGACCGTCGCGGCGGAACTGCTGCGTCGGGCCATCGGCGACCGGCTCCATTGCATCTTCGTCGACAACGGCCTGTTGCGCAAGGACGAATTCGCCACGGTACTCGACAACTACGTCCATATGGGGCTGAATGTGAGGGGGGTAGAGGCAGGGGAGAAGTTTCTCGGTGCGCTGAAGGGCCTCACGGATCCGGAGGCAAAACGCAAGGCCATCGGACGGGTCTTCATCGAGGTCTTCGACGAAGCGTCGCACGCGGTGGAGGGCGCGCGTTGGCTCGGCCAAGGCACCATCTACCCCGATGTCATCGAAAGCGTGAGTGCCACCGGCGGACCGTCGGCTACCATCAAAAGCCACCACAACGTCGGCGGATTGCCCGACTACATGAAGCTGCAGGTCGTCGAGCCGCTGCGCCTCCTGTTCAAGGACGAGGTGCGCCGCGTGGGGCGCGCGCTGGACATCCGGGCGGACCTGCTCGGCCGCCATCCGTTCCCCGGGCCCGGCCTCGGCATCCGCATCCTCGGCGAGGTGACTGCGGAGAAGGTGCGCATCCTGCAGGAGGTCGACGCGATTTGGATTGCTGGTTTGCGGAAGGAGGGCCTTTACGATGAAGTTTGGCAGGCGGGAGCCATCTTCCTTCCGGTTCAAAGTGTGGGCGTGATGGGCGACGAGCGCACCTACGAGAACGCGGTCGCCTTGCGCGCCGTGACCTCGACGGACGGCATGACGGCGGATTTCAGCCACCTGCCCATGGATTTCCTCGGCCGCGTTTCGAATGAGATCATCAACAAAGTCCGTGGCGTCAACCGCGTCGTCTATGACATCAGTTCTAAGCCCCCTGCGACCATTGAGTGGGAATAATCTGCACGTGAGCTCCTTGCGGCTCGTTTTCTTGCTGCTGCTGGCCGCCGCCCTCGGGCTCGCCCCCGCAGCAGCCCAAACGGAGCGCACCCACACTGTCCAGCCGAAAGAAACCTTCTACGGCATCTCGCGCCAGTACGGCATCGCCCTCAACGTCCTCCCCTTGCGCCGTGGGGCGAAGGGGGCTCAGGTCACGCAGCTACAGCGCGTCCTCAAGGAGACGGGGAACGATCCCGGCAAGATCGACGGCGACTGGCTGCGGAGCACGTTCACCGAGCGGCAGCGGC
>JBMTYE010000255.1:0-2789 GCA_049454255.1 Flavobacteriales bacterium | reverse complement strand
TAAGCCAAACAATGCGCCCATAATACTTGTTGCCGATGCGCTCGACCTTGACCCGTGCCCGCCCGTTGCTGGGCTCCCAAACACCGAGCAATTGATCTCCGCCGGTGTTTTGTTCGAGAGGAGCGAAGCTGAGCACGCTCAATGCGACCAGGATCCAAGCGACTCCCAGTCGTGCGGAATGGACGAATTTTTTCATTTTGCAGAGATGGAAAGTTCAAGGTTCAAAAGGAAGCGGCGGTCGCCGTCCAGGAAATCTGCGGCAAGGTCGGCGTCGAGAATTACGTACAGTTTTCCTTCGGCCACGAGGCTTCCGAGCTCAGCTTCCGGAGCGACCACGAGGCCAGCGCGATCGACTCCTTCAGGGACAGGGTTCAGGGACGCTGCTTCCTGCATGGGCACATCTGCGTTGTCGCTGGCGAATGAAAGCACCAGCGAGCGCAAGGCGTCAAATCCTGAGGAATCACCCGCCACGACTTCCGCTTTCAGTAAGTGTGCTCCAGTGATTTTCGTGTCGGGGGAATAGCTGTCTCCTATCGCGGTGGCGAGATCGATTTCGAGTGCCATTTGGCCAGAATTAGGCCCCTCAAACAGCGGTCCGGCCAGTATAATCTCCACGTTTTCAACGCTGTAGTTGTGAGATTCGCCGGGGTTTGAACAACTGCCGAGCCCGAGGACTACGAGAAGCGCGGCAGGAAGGAGATAGGAGGGGTACTGGCGCATGGCGTGTGATTTGGGGTTGAAGATAGCAAGCCTAGCTGCTTCTGGTTTTCGTTCAACAAGGTCGGGTGGTGCAGCGGCTCGTCTGGTCGGCATTTTTCACCTGAACCTGCTGACCGAGGAGAATCTTTGCGATATTTGCCGCCCTAACCGGGCATTTAGCTCAGCTGGTTAGAGCGCTGCCCTCACATGGCAGAGGTCACTGGTTCGAGTCCAGTATTGCCCACCACCGAAACACGACGCCTCCCCCGGGAGGCGTTTTTCGTTCCCCTGAAGTGCGAAGTGCTCCGAGGTGCTGGTGAAAAAGTTTGCCAAACGGTGACCTCGGTCGAACCCTGCGCCCCGGCGGCGGTTGTAGTTTTGAACCCACAACTTCGACGCAATGCACCACGAATTAAGCACCGGGGCCGATGTGGCCAAATGTCCATTTATGAACGGCACGCTTTCCCAAACAGCTGGAGGGGGTACGCGCAACCGCGATTGGTGGCCGAATTCATTGAACCTCAGCATCCTGCGGATGCATTCGACGCTTTCTGACCCGCTCGAGCCCGGGTTCAATTATGCAGAGGCTTTTAAATCAGTCGACTACGCTGCCCTGAAGGCGGATCTCGAGCGGCTTATGACGGATTCTCAGCCGTGGTGGCCAGCGGATTACGGGCATTATGGTCCGTTCTTCATCCGCATGGCGTGGCACAGCGCCGGCACGTACAGGATTGCTGACGGCCGTGGAGGAGCCGGAGCCGGGACCCAGCGGTTTGCGCCGCTGAACAGCTGGCCGGACAACGCGAACCTCGACAAGGCGCGCCTGCTCCTGTGGCCCATCAAGCAGAAGTACGGCCAGCTGATTTCGTGGGCGGACCTCATGATTCTCGCGGGCAACGTCGCGCTGGAATCGATGGGCTTCAAGACGTTCGGCTTCGGCGGCGGCCGCGCGGACGTGTGGGAGCCGGAGGAGGACATCTACTGGGGTTCGGAAGCGGAGTGGCTGGCGGACAAGCGGTACAAGGGGGAGCGCGATTTGGAGAATCCGCTTGCAGCGGTCCAAATGGGCCTCATCTACGTCAACCCGGAAGGCCCGAACGGCAACCCTGACCCGCTCGCTGCGGCCCGCGACATCCGCGAAACCTTCGGTCGCATGGCGATGAACGACGAGGAAACGGTGGCGTTGATCGCAGGCGGCCACACCTTCGGCAAGACCCACGGGGCGGCAGATCCGTCGAAATACGTCGGTCCGGAGCCTGCCGCTGCGGCCATCGCAGAACAGAGCCAGGGCTGGAAGAACTCATTCGGCACCGGTCACGGTGAACACACCATCACCAGCGGCCTCGAAGGAGCGTGGACCACGACGCCTACCCAGTGGAGCAACAACTACTTCGAGAACCTCTTCGGCTACGAATGGGAGCTCACGACAAGCCCTGCCGGTGCGAAGCAGTGGACACCGAAGGGCGGTGCCGGTGCAGGAACGGTTCCGGATGCGCACAATCCGGAAAAGCGTCATGCGCCCATGATGCTGACGACGGACCTCGCGTTGCGCATGGATCCGGCGTACGAGAAGGTATCACGCCGGTTTTATGAGAATCCGGATGAGTTTGCCGACGCCTTTGCGCGGGCGTGGTTCAAGCTGACCCACCGCGACATGGGGCCACGGGCGCGGTACCTCGGTCCGGAAGTGCCGTCTGAAGTGCTGATTTGGCAAGATCCGGTGCCGGCGGTGGACCATCCGCTGGTGGATGCAGCAGATATCGAGCAGCTGAAGTCGCGGATTTTGGCTTCGGGATTAGGCGTATCAGAGCTGGTCTCCACCGCGTGGGCGTCGGCGTCGACGTTCCGTGGATCGGACAAGCGCGGCGGCGCAAACGGGGCGCGCATCCGGCTGAGCCCGGCGCGGTTTTGGGCGGTCAACCGCCCGGAACACCTCAGCCGCATCCTCGATACGCTGGAAGGCATCGCTGCCGAATTCAACGCGTCGGCGGCAGGTGGCAAGCGCATTTCGCTGGCGGACCTCATCGTCCTCGCCGGTGGCGTGGGCATCGAAGAGGCGGCGCGTAAGTCCGGCACACCGGTAACGGTTC
>JBMTYE010000254.1:0-2803 GCA_049454255.1 Flavobacteriales bacterium | reverse complement strand
CTCCGGTGCGCCGTGGCGTTCGAGGGTGATGACCACGAATTTGGAGGTCGGCGTGTTGCTCCGTTCTGCGACAGAATCGATGGGCACGAGCACGTTTGCCTCGGGGTAGTACGTCGCGCAGCAGCCGCGCGGGATGTCGTACGGGATGGCGAGGAAGTTGCGCGCGATGCGCCGTACGCCGCCGTGGGCGTTGACGAGGTCCACGGCATCCCCCTCCGAGAGGCCGCGCTCTGCCGCGTCGTCGGGATGGAGGAACAGCACGCGTCGTTCCGAGCGGATGCCGCGGTACCGATCGTCGAGTCCGTAGATGGTGGTGTTGAATTGGTCGTGGCTGCGCAGCGACATCATGACCAGTTCGCCCGGCGCCAGCGGGTGCTGCTCGACGGTCGAGCGGGTGAATTGCGCGCGTCCGGTGGGCGTGGGGTAGGCGTTTTCGCGCGCGGAGTTTGGCAGGTAGAAGCCGCCGCGCACTTGGGCCCGCTCGGAGTACCGGTCGAAGCCGGGAATGACCTGTTCGATGTCCGCTCGGATGTGGTCGTAGTGGGCCAAATACCGACGCCACGGCAGTCTCCCCCCCGGCGATTCGGGCGGGAACAGCGCGAGTGCCAGCCGACAGACGATGGCCGGCTCGCTGAGCAAATCTCCCGAAACCGGCCGCAGGTTGCCCCGCGAGGCCTGCACCACCCCCATCGAATTCTCGGTCGTCACGAACTGCAGCTCGCCCCCGGTGTCGTCCCGGTCCGTCCGCGCCAGACACGGCAGGATCAGGGCTTCTTCCCCGGTAATCAGGTGGCTGCGGTTGAGCTTCGTCGAGACGTGGACGGTGAGCCGGGTGCGCCGCAGCGCCTCCGCCGTAAAGTGCGTGTCCGGACTGGCGGACAGGAAGTTGCCGCCCATCGCAAAGAAGACCCCGATGCGGCCTGCGTGCATGGCGCGGATCCCGTCGACCACGTCGAGGCCGTGGGCCCGCGGCGGCTCGAAGCCGAAGTGCGCCCCGAGCCGGTCGAGGAAGGCCGGGGACGGCTTTTCGTAGATGCCCATCGTCCGGTCGCCCTGCACGTTCGAATGGCCGCGCACGGGACAGGTCCCCGCGCCGGGCTTGCCGATGCTGCCCTTTGCCAGCAGCAAGTTGACCACTTCCTGGATGGTGACGACCGCGTTGTGGTGCTGGGTGAGGCCCATGGCCCAGCAGGCGATGATTTTGCGCCGGGTACGCAGCAATTCGGCGCCCTGGCGGACGACCTCCTCGGGCACCCCGGAGGCCGCAATCAATGCGTCTAAATCCAGGGCCGACACGTGCGCTTGCCACGCCTCGAACCCGTCGGTGTGGGCCGCGATGAAGTCCGCGTCCAGCACCGTTCCGGGGTTCTCCCGTTCTGCCTGCAGGAGCAGGTGGGCCCACGCCTGCAGCAGCGCGAGGTCCCCGTTGATCCGCACCTGCACGTAGAGGTCGGTCAGCGCGGTTTTGCGGCCGAGCGCGCCGGAGAGCTGCTGGGGATTTTTGAAGGCCACGAGGCCCGCTTCCTTGAGAGGATTGACGGACAGGATGACGGCGCCGTTTGCTTTGGCCCGCTGGAGGGCGCTGAGCATGCGGGGGTGGTTCGTTCCGGGATTCTGACCGAGGATCACGATGGCCTCGGCCTCGTAAAAGTCCTCCAGCGTGACGCTTCCTTTTCCGATTCCGAGCGACTCGCCGAGCGCCACGCCACTGCTCTCGTGGCACATGTTGCTGCAATCCGGCAGGTTGTTCGTGCCAAACGCGCGCACCAGCAGCTGGTAGGCAAACGCCGCCTCGTTGCTCGTCCTGCCCGACGTGTAGAACAGCGCCTCGTCCGGGCTGCCGAGCGCGCGCAACCGGTCCGCGATGAGCCCGAACGCCTCGTCCCACCCGATGGGGGTGTAGTGCGTCGCCCCCGCGCGCAGCACCACCGGCGCGGCCACCCGACCCTTCTTCCCGATCTCGTAGTCGCTGAGTTCGGCGAGCTCGGCGACGCTGTGCGCCGCAAAAAACTCGGGTCCGAGCCGCTTCGAGGTCGCCTCCTCCGCGATGGCTTTCGCGCCGTTCTCGCAGTATTCGCCGAGCCGCGACCGCTCGTCGTCCGGGTCGGGCCAAGCGCACCCCGGACAGTCCGTTCCGCCGTGTTGGTTCAGGGCGAAGAGCGCCTTCGCTCCCCGCACGGGATTCATCTCCGACAGCACGTGGCGCACAGCCGACACGACGGCCTCCGAGCCGGCCGCCGCCTCCGATGGCGCGTCCCGCCGAAGGTCCACGAGCTGCTCCGGCGGCTCCGCCCGGGGCACCGGCTTCCCACCGGTCTTCGCGTCCGATGTGCGGGCCATCAGCAGGTGGTGTTCGGGTTCGGGTAGGCGTCGGTTTGGTCCTCGTCCGTAGGATCGAGGCAGGCAAAATCCTTCTCCACGAGCACGGTCAGCAGCACCCCTTCCTGCGGCCGCACGGATTCGCGGAACCCCACCTGCTCGGTCGTCACCCACCGCTCCGCCCCCGCCTCCGGCACCCGCACTGCAATCCCGTCCCCGGTCCAAACCGCATCCACCACCTCCACCGCCCCATCCCGCTGCAGCCGGTACCGAAACGTCCCTCCCGGCAGCCGCGTCTCCTCCTCGAGCCATCCCCGCTCACCGAACAGCGCCACCTCGCTGCGCATCAACCGCAACCGCACGGAATCCCCCTTGATCCGGATTTTCATGTACACAAGGTATTGAGAATCGAGGTTGCAGAGGGGAGTTTGCAGGGTTCAGTTGTCAGTTTTCAGTTTGCAGTTGGTGGTTGCGGGTCGCGGTG
>JBMTYE010000253.1:0-2806 GCA_049454255.1 Flavobacteriales bacterium | reverse complement strand
CCCCCTCGGTTTGAACGGCGGTGCCTGCAAACACGACCTCTCCCCGCTCTTCGGAAAGGGCCTCAGGCCGAAACGCGGAAGACGTACCCCCCTCCACTCCTTCCACCTCGACCCATCGGCCGTGGGCGAGCGCTGAAAGCAGGAGTTCCCAAGGCGCTCCTGCCGGCCATGCCGTCTCCCCGTCGAGCCAAACTCCCGGTGTCCCCTTTCGCGACGCATTCCCCGCAGGAGTGACGAGTCCGAAGGCGAGCCTCAGCCGTCCCTCCACTCCCCGGACCCAGGCATAACCGGGCACGTCCTTGAACTTGGCGAGCATCGCGAGCGCCCCCTCCAGCCGGGCACTTTCTGCGCTGCTCAGCCGGCCTTTGCGGATGCTCATGCCCGAGGTAGCGTAGCTGTACCACGCGCGCTTGTGCAGGCTGTGCTTGACAATCTTCACGCCGTATAGCCGCTGCATGTCCACCAGGTCCTTTTCGAGGGTGCGCATGGCGATGGGTTTGGTTCCCGGAACGGCTTCTTGCAGCCGTTTGTTGACCAAATCCAGCAGATCTTCCTTGAACATCAGCGTATTCCCACCCGGTTCTTGGTCCTTCCCTTTGCCTCGGG
Organism: Flavobacteriales bacterium; assembly: GCA_049454255.1. Lineage (GTDB taxonomy): Bacteria > Bacteroidota > Bacteroidia > Flavobacteriales_D > Sanyastnellaceae > CAMCYM01. The sequence goes on along the minus strand of JBMTYE010000253.1, from coordinate 2,200 downwards.
CGAGGCGCTCCTTCGGGGTGCCTTCAGGCGAGGCGAAACAGGTGTCGAGAATGGAATAACGCAGCAGTGCAAGGCGATTCATGCCCGCTAAATTCGCATAATCGATGCGAACTTATCTCCTTTTTCTTCCAGATTTGGATCCCGGAAGCGCACACCGAAGGGGTTCCGGATTCGGATTCAGGTGGGATTCTGAAGCGCGTCGGGTGGTCGCGGGTGGACCGGAAGGTGGAACCGGGCTTCCCTTTTTATCCTTCGCGTACGTCCCTCCCACCACGATGTTCAGTCCGAACCGCACGTGGTGCACGGCAGCAGCGGCGGGTGCCGGAAACGTCGATCCGTCTACACGAAGGTCGACCGTGCGCAGGGCCAGTAGGTTATCCGAAGCCACATGGATCTGCACCGGTCCGAGATTGAGTGCAACAGCCGCACCTGCTGTAGGTGGACCTTCCCGCAGCAAACCGACCGTTCCGGCAACGGCGAGCATCTTCCCCCATTCCTGGCTCCAACCCAGCGTAAGCGCTCGGTTCCCCGGCCCAAACTCACCCGTTTCCTGCATGAAGGTGACCACGGCAGTTCCCCGGCTTCGGGGTCGTTCGATTGCCCTGTGCCGGGCGGAGAAGGTAAAGCGGGCCGGCAACGCAGACCGGAACGATTCGGTCGTTTCCACGATGGGGAACCGGTTCTCGACGGCATCGAGGAGCGCATCGCCCCACACTTCGAGGGTGTCTGCAAGGACGTCAGAGGCGGTGGCGGGATCGAGTGTTCCCATTTCGAGTCCTGCGAAAGCCCACTCACCGGGGGCCACTGAAAACACCCGATTTTCGTCCTTCCAGCGTATACCACCCACGTCAACCAGGCCTACGTCGATGAGCGTGCGCGAGCCGAACGACGTGCCTGCACCGAAATCGAATGCAATGCCCCGGTTGCTCAGCCCGGTGAGGTAGCGTTGGGCCTCTCCTGACCCCATGCTACCCGAAGTCCAGCGTTCCACGCCAGACGTGCGCAAGTCGCCGCCTCCCTGGAACGTCCAGACCCAGGTAGTAGGGTCGGTTGTCCAGCTTCCCGTGACGTTTTGCAGGTCGGCGTGCTCGTAACCGTAGAGGAGTTTGGCCCGGATTCCAGTGCGCAACCGGCTTCCCCACGTGCGCTGCCATCCGAAGGCGGTTTCGCGGTAGTGGTCGAGCCGAAGGGCTGCATCCCCCCACGCTACTCCACCGAGGGTGCCCTGAAGCGGGAGCAGAAGCAGGTCCGATGGCACATCCGTCCGCACCGCAACGCGCTCCTTCACGCTCAAGGTCAAGAATCCCAACTTGCCCACGCGCGTGCCGAGCGACAGGAGCTCGACCTGAGCGTCCAGCCCGATGCGGTTCGTGCCCTTCCACGTGGACCGCAACGCGTCGAGATCTATGCGGGTTCCCGTGGCCCCGTTGCTCAGGACCTGACCGGGATACAGCAGGCCATTTTCTGCGTGCAGTACCCAGCCGGAACACCCCGGAATCCCTACAAACAGCCGCGATGGATGTTCTGACGCGGGCAGATCCAGGGCATGCTGGGGAATGCGGTCGAGGAGCCGAACCGCAGCATCGTACTGCGCCTGTCCTGCCGTCGATGCGGCAACAAGCAGAGTCACATAGATGCGTTTCATAGGACCACGTTGAAGTCTACCCGAGCGGCCAGCGCAAGGCGAATAGAGGATTCAGGGAACAAGCGCACATCACGCTGGTCTTCAGCGCCATGGGACTGAACTACCGTGCGCAGAATGAGCCGATCACATCCGGATTCGACCAGGAAGGCAGCTGTCGGTCCTTCGAGGACAACATCCCACGTCGCAGATCCTGGTGCGGTAACTCGGCCTGCATCTGGATGGCCGTCAGGCAGGGTGAAGTCGATTTGGCCTGCTGCAAACGCCACGGAAGATTCCCCCGCGAAGATGGATTCTAGGACGGTGCCGTCGGGTGCTGCAAACTGTCCCTCAAGCGTTCCCCCGATCGGGAGGTAGTTCTCGAGTGCAATGCGCACGACCACCTGCTCGACGTCGTCCCACGTCAAAGGTTCCGGAAGGGCGTCCGCGAGTGCGCCCGCAAGGTCCACTTCCAAGGTGTCTCGCAACACAAACCCTGATGCATAGCCATCAAAGGGAAATTCAAGAGTCAAGGCGCCTCGCGTCCGTCCCGACCGCGCAATGGTTGAGGATGCCCCC
>JBMTYE010000252.1:0-2823 GCA_049454255.1 Flavobacteriales bacterium | reverse complement strand
GAAGGCGACCCAGAACGTCGACGGTCCGCTGCCGGCGATGCCGCCCGCGCGGGCCCCGGCCTGGGAGGCCGCGGCCCGGACGGCGTCGTACGCCGGGAGAAGTCCGGCCCGGGCGGGGCCGATGTACAGGTCTTCGAGGGCAAATGCGGCGGCGACGCCGTCCCCGCGGTGGCACGCCGCCACGAACATCCCCAGCCACCGCGCCTGATCGACGGCGGCCCGCAACGGCACCGCCTCCGGAAGGACGCGCCGGGCATCCGCCGTACGGACTTCCACCTGCGGATGCAGCACGGCGATGTGCCAATCCGGCGGCACGGGCACGCTGACCGGGTTTCCGGAGGGCGGACACAAAACGACGCCCCCGAGCAGTGCGGGAGCCACGTTGTCGGCATGCCGCGCACCGCTCGCCAGCACCTCCCCGTCTAACGCGAACGGGATCAGTTCGTCCCGCCGGAGTTCAGCCCCAGCCAGCGCGTCCACAGCGACGACGGCTGCCGCCGCACTCGCGGCACTCGAGCCCAGGCCGCTCCCCGGCTGCACGTCCTTGTACAGCGTCAGTTCCACCCCCCACTCCGGCGCGAGGGCCCGCAGCAGCGACGCCGCTGCCGCCCCCGAAACATTGCGCTCCGCCTCCATCGGCAGTCCCTCCGCCCCGTGAATCGCAGCAATCCGGACCACCCCGGCGGCACCCGGAATCCTCCGGGCCACGAGGCGCTCCACCGGCGATTCCAGCGCACATCCGAGCCCATCGAACCCGCAATTCAGATTCGCAATGGTCGACGGGGCGACGACCGTCACCTCGTCGCGCCCCCCTGCGGCATGCATCCCTCCCATGGCTTCGAAGGTACCGCGCCTTAGCGGGCCAGTTTCAACAGGTCCCCGAAAACACCGCTTGCCGTCACCGCGGCTCCTGCTCCACTGCCCTGAATGACGAGGGGCCGCTCAGGATAGCGGTCTGTGGTGAAGCACACCCGGTTGTCCGATCCCTGCAGGGCACAAAACGGATGGTCCGCGGGCAGTGTCTCCAGGCCTACCGAAGCCCCTGCTTCGCGGTCCCAACGCGCGACGAAACGCAAGCGACCGGGCGAGGCGCCAGCCAGCCGCTCCTGCATACCGGCTTCCAACGACGGCAAGGCCGCAAGAAACGCCTCGACCGAACCCTCGAATGCCGAGGAAGGAAGGAAGCCCGGGTTGCTGATGTCCGCCATTTCGAGCGGTTCGCCCGCCATTCGAGCGAGAATCAGCAGCTTGCGGGCCACATCCACCCCGCCCAAATCCAACCGAGGATCGGGCTCGGTAAACCCGAGTGCCCGCGCCTCGAGCACGGCCTCCTCGAATGTGCAGCCTGCACCGAACCGGCTGAAGATGTGGTTCAGCGAACCGCTCATCACCGCTTCGATGCGGTGGATGCGGTCGCCTGTCGCCACAAGGGTGCACAGGGTATCGATCACGGGAAGGGCCGCTCCGACGTTTGTTTCGTTCAGGAAGCGGGCAGGTCCAGCGGCAAGTGAGAGGAAATCTTCGAGCGGTCCGGCTGCAGCAATTTTGTTTGAGCAGACCACGTGGATACCGGCCGCGACGGCCGTGCGTGCGCAGGCCGCGACATCAGCCGAGGCCGTGTTGTCGACCCAAACGGCGTCGGTCAGCTTCAACTTTCGGAACTGCGCGAGGAGTTCCGCAGGCGTGCGCCCGGGCTCACCGCCGTCGAGGGCTTCTCGCCACTTGGACAAGTCGATGCCGTGTGGGTCGAGCACCGAGCGGGTACTCGATGCGAGGCCCACCACACGAAGCTCCACGCCCTGGGCCTGCAAGGCCGGGGCCGTGGAAGCGATTTGGTCGAGCAGCGCGCTGCCGACCGCCCCCCCCCCTGCACAACACAAGTGCAGCCGACGCAGGCCTCCTGCAAAGAATGCGCCGTGCAAAGCCCGAACGGCGGCCGCTTCCTCCTCCGTCGCCACGACAATCGAGATGTTGCGCTCCGTGGACCCCTGCGCGATGGCCCGCACGTTGATGCCGGCCGAACCCAGCGCGCTGAAGGCGCGTCCGCTGACCCCGGACGTGGCCGCCATCCCGCCGCCCACGAGGGCGACGATGCTCAACCCCCGGTCGATGCGCAGCGGTTCCAGACGACCGAGCGCAAGGTCCGCCCCAAGTTCTTCGTGAAGGGCGTCTTCAGCCGCCGCCACATCCTGCTCGGCGATCGCCACGGTGATGCTGTGCTCCGACGAACTTTGGGTAATAAGTACCACGTTAACCCCGGCGAGGCCGAGGGCGGTGAAGACGCGGCGCGAAAAACCTGGCCGGCCGATGACGCCACCCCCGACGAGGGTCAAAAGCGCCATGCCGGAGATGCTCGAAATGCCCCGAACGACCTCGCTCTGCGGCGGATCTGCGACGATGCGCGTGCCGGTCGCGCCCGGATCGAAGGTGCTGCGGACGACCAACGGAATGCTGCGTTCGCGCAGCGGCGCAATCGTCGGGTGGTAAATCACTTTGGCCCCGAAATGGCACAATTCCATGGCCTCTTCGTAGCTCATGCTCGGGATGATGCGTGCTTCGCGCACAAGCCGTGGATCGGCCGTCATCATGCCCGGCACATCCGTCGACTTCTCCATGCACACCGCCCCGATGGCCGCGGCGACGAGCGAAGCCGTATAATCGCTGCCTCCCCGACCCAAGGTCGTCGTCGATCCGTCCGGTGCCCGACCGATGAAGCCCTCGGTCAGGAGCACATCGAAGCGCATCTCCCGCGTCACCCCGGCCCGCACGGCCTCCGCGGTCCGCTCGACATCCACCCACGCTGCACCGTATCCGGCATCGGTA
>JBMTYE010000251.1:0-2836 GCA_049454255.1 Flavobacteriales bacterium | reverse complement strand
GTCCTCGATCTCAACCTCAACCCCACCCTCCCCTACCTTTGCCCCATGACCGCTTCGACCGCGCCTGCAACGCTCGCCCAAGCCCGCGACATGGGCCTGCTCCCGGAAGAATTCGACCGCATCGCTGAGATCCTCGGTCGGACGCCGAATTTCACGGAGATGTGCATCTACTCCGTGATGTGGAGTGAACACTGCTCGTACAAGAATTCCATCAAGTGGCTGAAAACCCTGCCGCGCGAGGGGGATCGGATGCTCGTAAAGGCGGGGGAGGAGAATGCAGGCATCGTGGCGATCGGAGACGGGCTAGGGTGTGCGTTTAAAATCGAGTCGCACAACCACCCCTCTGCCATCGAGCCGTACCAAGGCGCGGCGACCGGAGTGGGCGGCATCAACCGCGACATTTTTACGATGGGCGCGCGGCCCATTGCACAATTAAACAGCCTCCGGTTCGGCAGCATCACCGAGGACCGCACGCGGTGGTTGCTCTCCGGCGTGGTGAAGGGAATCGGGGATTACGGCAACAGCTTCGGAATTCCGGTGGTGGGAGGGGAGGTGTTCTTCGACCCCTGTTACCATGCGAATCCGCTGGTGAACGCCATGTCGGTGGGCATCGTGCAGGCAGACCACATCATCTCGTCGAAGGCGGGCGGACCGGGCAATCCCGTGTACATCGTGGGCAGTGCGACAGGGAAGGACGGCATCCAAGGCGCGTCGTTTGCCTCGAAGGACATGACGGCGGAGAGCGCAGAGGACTTGCCGAGCGTGCAAGTGGGTGATCCCTTCACGGAGAAGCTGTTGCTCGAAGCCACGCTCGAACTCGCCGCGACAGATGCGGTTGTGGGGATGCAGGACATGGGCGCGGCGGGCATCACGTGCTCCACGTCGGAGATGTCAGCCGGCGGCGGGGTGGCGATGGACATTCACCTCGACCGGGTGCCGCTGCGCCAGGCGGGAATGGAGCCGTTCGAGATCCTGCTGAGCGAGTCGCAGGAGCGCATGCTGGTGGTCGTGAAGAAGGGCCAGGAGCAGGTGGTGGAGCAGATCTTTGCCAAATGGGACCTGCACGCCGTGCCCATCGGCGAAGTCACCGAGGGCAACACCTTGCGTTATTTCATGGGCGGATCGCTCGTGGCCGAGGTCCCGGCGGATTCCCTCGTGCTGGGAGGCGGGGCGCCCGTGTATGAGCGCGAGTTCCGGGAACCGGCGACGCATGCGGAGCACCTCGCGTTCGATCCGGCCACGGTTCCGGTTCCGAGTTTGGCTGAGGCGGTGGATTTGGCAGAGCAACTCATCCAACTTCCGAACATCGCCTCCAAACGCTGGGTCTGGGAGCAGTACGACAGCATGGTCGGCACGGTCAATCGCACCACAAACCGGCCGTCCGACGCGGCCATCGTCACCGTCCGCGGCACGGACAAAGCCCTCGCGCTGACGGTCGACTGCAACGCCCGGTACGTCGAGGCGGACCCGGAAGTGGGCGCCGCCATCGCCGTCGCGGAAGCGGCCCGCAACATCAGCTGCACAGGTGCGGTGCCCGCCGGCGTCACGAACTGCCTCAACTTCGGCAACCCCTACAACCCTGAGGTGTACTGGCAGTTCGTCGGTGCCATCCGCGGCATGGGAGCGGCCTGCCGCCACTTCGGCACCCCGGTCACCGGCGGAAACGTCAGCTTTTACAACCAAACCGCCCACCCGGACGGCACCGCCACCGCCGTCTTCCCCACGCCGACCATCGGTATGGTGGGGGTGCTGGACCACCGCGACCTGCACGTTTCGCTGGACTTCAAGGAAAAGGGGGAGCTCATCTTCCTGCTCGGCGAGGTCACGGAAGACCTCGGTTCGAGCGAGTACCTGTCGCAGATCGTCGGCGTGCGCCGGTCGCCGGTGCCGCGGTTTGACTTCGCTTCGGAAGGCCGCCTCCACGCCCTGCTGCGGGACGCCGCCGCCCACCGGGTGGTGCGCGCCGCCCACGACGTCGCCGACGGAGGCCTGTTCGTGACCCTGCTGGAGATGGCGATGCCCGGGGGACTCGGGTTCGACATCGTCACGGACGACGACATCCGGCTTGATGCCTTCCTCTTCGGGGAGGGCCAGGGCCGCGCGGTGGTCAGCTGCACGGAAGATCAGCAGGACGAACTGCTGGACCTGCTGGAGCGTCACGGCGTTCCGTCCGTCCTGCTCGGCCACGTCACGAAGGGCAAGCTCCAAATCGACGGACATCCCTTCGGCATGTGCGACGAATGGCGGAATACCTACGATAACGCCCTCGCGGAGGAATTGGAGGCCTGACCTACCTTGCGTGCCGCATGTTGAACGCCTTGCTGGACCGCTTCGGTTTTGAGCCCCCCGACCGCCCGACGTTTCTTCGTTGGGTGCCAATGCCGAGATCACTGCCTACAACCCCACCAGTGGCTACGCCTACACCGTGGGTGGTGGTTCCGGCGCCATCGTGGTGAGCGACCTGCGCAATCCGGCAGCGCCAGTGGCCGTGGCGATCGCCACACGCGAGGTAGAGGCCGGCCACGACGAGCACGATGACGAGCGGGAAGCTGCCATGGAGGTGCTCGAAGACGCAGGTCTCGAGCCCATGCACCTGGACAGCGTCTACAAGGACGGCGCAGACCCCCACCACGTTGCCGACCAGGTCCCGCCTCCAGGCAGCCAAATCAAGGGCGGCCGCCTCGTCTACCTCACCACCTACCGCTCGCAGCCGCCCAGCGAGTCCATCGGCGTCAAAGAAGGCCAAGACCTCGCCGTCGCCCGCATCATCCTGCAAAACAAGGGCTTCCGCCTCACGGAAGTCTCCGAGCCGCAAACCACCCTGACGAACAAGGTC
>JBMTYE010000250.1:0-2858 GCA_049454255.1 Flavobacteriales bacterium | reverse complement strand
CAGCATCACAGCACTCGTAGGACTTGCTGGATGCGCACGACTCGCCTACCAAGAGGGTGTTTCTGCTCTATCAACTGGTCGCGATACCGAAGCCATTCGGTCGTTCGAAGTTGCTGAGCGCGGAAAAAATGCCGACGCGGCTACCCGAGAACTCGCCCTGCTGTACATGAAGCAGCACCGGTACGAGGAGGCCGCTTCACGGTTCCGATCGCTCGACTCCACCGGAGGCCTGGATCGCCCGCTTCAACTTGCCTACGCGAAATGCCTTGTTTCTCTAGGTAAATACGATGAAGCCATCCCGCTGCTTCAGTCCTTGCGTGCGACCGAGCCTGAGGCGGCGAAGATGCTGGACGACATCAACGCGCTCGGGAAACGCTCTACCGAGGAGCTGCTCCAAGTGCATCCGATTGCCGCATTCCCCGAGGCCAAATGGCGGTTCATGCAGCGCTTCAAGCGGTTTGCAGAGAGTTCCTCGCCCGTGCTGCGGGACAGCTCGCTCTACTTTACTGCGGCCCAGCGCCGCTTGTGGAAGCGCACGCAGGAGCCCACGGACGTATGGGTCGCGCCGTTCACCGGACTGCCTGAGCCAGACGGGAGCTATATTGCTTATGCACAACGCGTTGATGGGTTGAACACCCGCTGGCACGATGCCACTCCCGCCTTCCATCCGGACGGACGAACCGTGGTGTTCAGTCGCACCGATCTCCCTGTAGCACCGACGTGGAAGGAACGCTTGAAGTTGCCGGCGAACTGGGTGCTGAACCACCCGATCCAGTTGTTTTCTGCGACGGGAGCTTGGCCGGAAGGATATGAAGCAGCGAAGCGGCTGCCGTTCTGCGATGGGGTGCATCGTTATGCGCATCCAGCCTTCGCGCCGGATGGCCAAACCCTCTTCTTCACCTCAGACCGCCCAGGCGGATATGGAGGAACCGACCTGTGGTCCGTACGGATGACCGACGGAGTTTGGGGCGAGCCGGTCAACTGCGGCGCGCTCGTGAACACCTCGGGCAACGAGGCCTATCCCTCCCTCTCAGGCGACACCCTCTGGTTCAGCAGCGACGGTCACCGAACCATCGGTGGCCTCGACCTTCTCTACAGCGTGCGGTCCACGAGCGGCTGGTCTGCACCTGTGGATGTGCTTCCTGAACCCCTGAATTCAAGCCGGGATGAGTTCGGCGTGCAGGTGGTCAAAGACCCCGCATCGTCCGGGCAGCTCGGCGTGTTTGCTTCCGACCGGTCGGGTACGGACGGTCTGTTTTTATTCCACCGCCGCCCGTGGTCCTCGACACCGACGGAAGTCCCGTCGCCGGAATTTCTGGGGCGGCCGAATTTCCGGGCAGCAACCGAGAAGCCCTTGCCTTTACGACGGATCACCTCGGAACAGCGCGGTTGACCCTCGCCCGTCCCGACTCGGTGCGCATCGTCTTGCCGGACGCTGTCGACTGTGCGCCGACCGCCTTTCTATACCCCCAAGACGAAGCCATCCGGTACCACGAGGTGGAGGAGCGGATTGCATTTTGGCAGCGGCGAGGTTGTGTCGACCCGGTGGCATGCAATTTCGATCCGGAGGCGACGGTGGTGGATTGGTCGCTTTGCACCTACCCGCAGCCGATGCGCGACTGCAACGGCAACTGCTTGTACGACTGGGACAAAGACGGCGTTTGCGACGAAGAATGTGACCCCCGCCGGTTCGAAAAGGGTGAAAACCTGAAGACGGCCATCGGGCCCGATCCGCGCACGGTGGTCGTGCCTCCTTACGGGTGTACCTACCCGAACGCCTGCAACTTCGACCCCGAAGCCACGCGCGACAACGGAACGTGCGACTTCGTTTCGTGCTACACGGAACGTCCGCCCACCGCACGGTTGCCCCGTTCACAGGGCGACGGGCGTTCACAGAGCGACGGGAGCAACGGCAACGTGAACGGAGTCAGCGGCGTATCGGGAGAACTCGAGGAGCGGAACAACCTTACTGCAGCTGGGGCGGAGGCGGACCGTTTAGCGGTGGAGCCGATGCAAAACATGTCTCCTCAGGACATGCAGGCGGCGAGAGATTCCGTGCGGCGTGGGATGATGCCTTCTTCCCGAACCCCACAGGAGCCGCCGCGCGGTATCGACCCCGTTTTCCTGGAAGAAGATCAGCCGGCGATTGACGAAATGAACCTCTACTGGGACCTCGACCGGGCAGAAGTCCGGCCGCAGCACCGGCCTGAGCTGGCGCTGATGGCGGATTATTTGCGCGAACATCCAGAGGCCCAGGTCCTCATCTCTTCGCATTGCGATGCACGGGCGAGCCAGTCGTACAACGATCGACTCTCCCGCCGTCGCTCGGATGCCGTTCGCCAGGAGTTGGTCTCCCGTGGCGTCCGCCCGGACCAAATGGTGTCCATCGGCCGCAGCGAAGACGTCCTCGGCCGGGATTGCCCAGACGGCAACTGCGACGAGGCAGTTCTTCAGAGCCATCGGAAAACAGAGGTCCGGTTTATTTCTCCAGACATGAAGTACCTTGTCCATCGGGTGGGTGCAGGAGAAACCCTGCAGTCTGTCGCAAGGCTTCACGGCATACCTTCCCGAAACATTATGGAAATCAATGGACTGGAAGAGCCTTTTGTCCGCACTGAACAGGAACTTCTCATCGCTCTTCCGCAGAAGTGATTTTCGGGGGGCGTTGCTAGGAGTCGGAATTGCCGTAAACGCGGGCCGAGCCTTCGCACAATGCGGTGCTTGTGTCGCCGACCCGACGTGTACCAGCCCGGACGGGTTTCCTACCGTGTGTCCCACGGCATTGCCAGCGGCCACTGCCGGCGAGCCGTATTCGGAATTTCTGACGTTCTATCTGCCGGCCACCGTGGTGGATCCGG
>JBMTYE010000249.1:0-2859 GCA_049454255.1 Flavobacteriales bacterium | reverse complement strand
CTGTCCCCGCTGTTCGGGGTTCGGGTCGGTAATCGGCATCGACCCGGATCTCGTCGTGCCCGCTCCGGGCCTGTCCATATACAGCGGAGCGATCGCGTGCTGGCGCGGCGAGCGCATGGAAGAGTGGAAAAATGACTTGGTTGCCGCTGCCGACCGCAACGGCATCGATGTCCATGCCCCCTGGAGCCGCCTTCCGGATGAGGTGCGGCAAAAGGTGTGGCAAGGGGGCAAGGGATTCTCGGGCCTGAATGCCTTTTTCGAAGACCTCGAAAGCCACAGCTACAAGATTGCCCAGCGGGTCCTGCTCAGCCGTTTCCGTGGCAAGACCACCTGCTCGGAGTGCCACGGCACCCGACTCCACCCGGACACGGAACACATCCGCATCGACGGCTGGACGCTCGGGGCGCTGCTCCGGCTTCCGCTTGACACGCTCGGCGGGGTGCTCGATGCGTGGGCCCTCACCGAAGCAGAACAGCACATCGCGCGCCGACCCCTTGCCGAGGTGAGGCGGAGGGTGGATTACCTCGTGGGTCTCGGTCTGGGCTATTTGACCCTGCACCGCGGGAGCCACACGCTCAGCGGCGGGGAAGCCCAACGCATCGCCTTGAGCGCCTGCATCGGAAGCAGCCTCGTCGGAAGCACCTACGTCCTCGACGAGCCCAGCATCGGACTGCATCCGCGTGACACGGAACGCCTCATCGGTCTGCTGCGGACCCTGCGCGACGGGGGCAACTCGGTCGTCGTCGTGGAGCACGACGAAGACATGATCCGTGCTGCCGATTATGTGATTGATTTAGGCCCGCAGGCAGGAACTGGAGGGGGGCAACTGGTCTTTGCCGGGGTGCCTGCAGTGGCAGCCCCCGCCGATGCGCCGGAGTCCTTGACCCTGTCCTACCTGGCGGGGACCTTAACGGTGCCCGTCCCTTCCGCTCGGCGGCCTGTCGGTGGGGAGTGGATCCGGCTGCGCGGAGCCACCCGAAACAACCTCCGCAACGTCGATGCCGACATCCCGATGCATGCGCTCACGGTCGTGTGCGGCGTCAGCGGCAGCGGCAAGAGCACGCTGATCTCCGAAGTGCTCGTGCCACTGGTGCGCAGTGGCCTCGACGGCACCGGGGCACCCACCGGCGTGGGCGGGGCATGTGGCCCACTTCCTCCGGGGTTGCAGGCCATCGAATGGGTCGATCAGCACCCAGTGGGCAAATCTTCGCGCTCGAACCCCGCGACCTACGTCAAGGCCTTCGAAGAGATCCGCGCCCTATTCGCAAACTCGCCCACCGCACGCCAGCGCGGACTCAAACCCGCCCACTTCAGTTTCAACGTCCCGGGCGGTCGCTGCGAGACCTGCGAAGGAGAAGGGACCGTTACGGTGGGCATGCAGTTCATGGCGGACCTCACGTTGACGTGCGAAGCGTGTGGCGGCAAGCGGTACACGGCGGAAGTCCTCGACATCCGCTGGAACGGTGCCACCATTGCGGACGTGTTGAACTGGACCGTCGACGATGCGCTCGTCGCCTTTCGCGAGGAGGCGGGTCGACCGGATGAGCGCACGGGGTTGCGGAGACTGCGTTCCCGGCTTGAACCGCTCGCCAGCGTCGGCATGGGCTACATCGGACTCGGCCAATCCACTACCACCCTCAGCGGCGGCGAATCGCAGCGCATGAAGCTCGCTTCATTCCTTGACAGCACCACCCGCAGGCCGAAGACCCTCTTCGTGTTCGACGAGCCGACGACGGGACTGCACGTGCACGACGTGGCGCGCTTGCTCGACATCTTCGACCGGCTCATCGCCGCGGGACACTCCGTTCTTGCCATCGAACACCACCCCGATGCACTCGCACGGGCTGACTGGCTTATCGAACTCGGTCCTGAGGCGGGGGATGCGGGAGGACGTGTCGAATTCCAAGGCACACCAGAGGATTTGGTGGCTCGCGGAAACGGCCATACTGCTCTGCATTTGGCGGCGCATCTGCGCCGGAAATCTGCCCTTAGCGCCCTGCAGGATCGCAGGTAAACCGCAAACCGGTTTCCTGGATTTGGGCATTGCCACCGACGACATTTCCCGTGGCATCGGTGATTCCGCGGGTCCGGCCGTGCAGGTTGATCACTCCATCGATTTTCCCGGTAGAGGTCAGCTGCATCAGGAGGATTTCCTTGTTTTCCGGGGCCATAGCTTGACGCTTGTCCGGCGTGACAAACCACGCGCCATCCTCCGTGTAGAAGGTGTTCCCCTTCTCAAACTCCCCGAATTCAACGATGAAGGGCGTGACAGAGTTCATGTAGTTGTCGTCAGCCCCGATGGTGAACCAGGAATCGAAGCGCAACGTGGGATCCCTATCAATATCCATGCGCATCACTGCTGAGGCCAAGGGACCTCCTTTCGGATGCTGATAAAATGGTGCAGTGGACGAAATCTGCATGGGGTGGTTTTTGTCCCCATAGACAGCATCAAGAATGTCTCCTTCCTGCTGCATCACAGCATACACCCGCCACGTGGTCCCGACAACGCGGTTCTGGTTGTTTACACGTTCGACCCGAAGTTGTGAAAACTGGGCCTGCACAGAACCTGAAACCAAAAGTGCACCTGCACAAACAGCCGAAGCAAAAGTCTTCATCGTACTACGTTTCCCCGAAAATACGAAAGTCCCATGCGCAATAGTTTCAGTTGGCAATCTTTACAATTCGGCGGCGGTCAAACACGCGGCTTGAGCCCCCACTGTTGAGGAAGCCACGTGCCGGCTCGAACCGGTAACCGAGCGTGATTTCGTGGGTGTGTGGACTGAAGTAGCGGACGGTACCCGATCCTACCTCATACGTGTAGGCGAGCTCTGCATTGCCGAGACGCCCCCCCGCCCCCAC
>JBMTYE010000248.1:0-2910 GCA_049454255.1 Flavobacteriales bacterium | reverse complement strand
GAGTACGGCATGGTCCGCGAAGAGGCCATCGTCGACGTGCGCATCCCGGCCGGTGTGCAGGAGGGCATGCAGCTCAGCATACAGGGCGAGGGCAATGCCGGCCCGAACGGCGGGGTGCCGGGCGACCTGCTCGTCGTGATCGAGGAGGTGCCGCACGAGCACCTGCAGCGCAACGGCAAGAACCTGCACTTCGACCTGTACATCCCGTTCACCGATGCTGCGTTAGGGGCCTCCGCGGAGGTTCCGCTGGTGTCCGGCAAAGCCAAAATCAAGATCGACCCGGGCACGCAATCCGGTCGCATCGTCCGCCTGCGCGGCAAGGGCTTGCCCGCCGTGGACAGCTACGGAAACGGCGACTTGCTCGTCAACATCAACGTTTGGACGCCCCAAAAGCTGTCCAGCGACGAACGCGCCATCCTCGAGAAACTCCGCGATTCCGCGAACTTCCAGCCCGCCGCCGACCACCAGGAGCGGGGCTTTTTCGACAAGGTCCGCGACATGTTTGCGTAAGTTTCGCTCCCTACGAACGTCTGAACTTCATGGTGCACGCTCTGGACGTCCGCGACGTCGAAAAATCGTATGACGGGCACCGCGCCTGTGCCGGAATTTCGCTCGAGGTGCCGGACGGCGCCATCTTCGGATTGCTGGGCCCGAACGGCGCCGGCAAGACCACCCTCATCCGCATGCTCACCGGCATCACGGCGCCGGACCGGGGAGAGATTCGGTTCTTCGGGGAGCCCTTCGAGCGGCGCCACGTCGCCCAGGTGGGTTACTTGCCGGAGGAGCGGGGACTGTACCGGGGGATGCGCGTGGGGGAGCAGGCGCTGTATTTGGCCCGGTTAAGCGGACTGGAGCGGAGCGAGGCGGAGCGCAGGTTGCGGGCGTGGTTCGATCGGCTGGGTGTGGATGGATGGTGGAACCGGCAGGTAGCGGACCTGAGCAAGGGGATGGCCCAAAAGGTGCAATTCATCGCCGCGGTCATCCACCGACCGCGCGTCCTCATTCTCGACGAGCCGCTGAGTGGCTTCGATCCGGTCAATGCGGCCCGGATCCGCGAGGCCATTCTCGAACTGCGGCGCGACCACGGCACGACGGTGCTGCTGTCCACCCACGACATGGGCAGCGTCGAGGAGCTGTGCGATGCGGTGGCGCTGGTGCACCAGGGCGAAGTCGTGCTGCAGGGCGAAGTGCGGTCGCTGCGGGCGGCCGCCGGGAGCGGGCGGTACCGGGTGGGATTTGCGGCGCCGGTGATCGGGTTCACGGCGGCGCTGGGCACGACCGCGGAGTTGCTGGCGGTGGGGCCGGACCGGGACCGGGAGGGAGGACATGTGGCGGTCGTGCGGCTCGCCGACGGGGTGGATGTGCCGGTTTGGCTCGCGGACCGGGCGGTGGAGATCGGACTGACGGCGTGGACGCCGTACCGGCCGGGCATGCGGGAGATGTTCCTCGAAGCGGTGGGCGAGCAGGTCGACCTTCTCGCTCCTTCAACCCTTGAAACGGACTGAATGCCATGAACATCCGCACAATCGGTCTGGTTGCCCGACGGGAATTTGTGACGCGCGTGCGCCGGCGGGCCTTCGTGCTCGGCATCGTGCTGGCGCCGGTACTGCTGCTCGTGCTGATGGCCATCGGCTATGCCATCGGGACGGCGGGGGAGCAGCAGGCGCGCATTTTAGTCATCGACCGGGCCGGTCTGCTGACGCACTTCGACAGCACCTACGCGGCCTGGGTGCCGAATTGCCTCGAGTGTTTCCCGCAATCGGATGCGTCGCGTTATGCGTTTGCCGCGGAGACGATTTCGACTCGGCGTTTCTCGCGTCCGACTTCGATGCCCTCGTCGAATTCGATGGGGCCATCTTGCAGCACAGCAAGGCGATGATGTACTATGAGAAGGCGCCCTCGCTCACCCTGACCGCACGGGTAGCATCCCATTTGAGCGATGCCGTCGAGCGCCTTAAGGTGCGCCAGGAGGCTGAGCTTGACTATGCCACGTACAAGCGCCTGAAAACGGATATCCGCATTGTGGCCCAGGACATCGAAACCGCAGACCAAGACGCGGCCGGGCGCGCGGTGGTGGGGTTCTTCTTCAGTCTAGCCCTTTTCATGATGCTCATCGTGTACGGTATGCATGTGATGCGCGGAGTCATCGAAGAGAAGGCAAACCGCATCGTCGAAGTCATCGTGCGCGCGGTGCGACCGAGCGAGCTGATGGCGGGCAAAATCGTCGGCATCGGCGCTGTCGGCCTCCTGCAGTTCGTCGCCTACGCCCTCCTCGGTACGGCCGCAACGTGGATCGGGTCGTCGGTGCTTTCGTCCTCCGGAGTGCTCGCCCCGGGTGGCGGTGTCGGCGGAGCGCCGGTTCCGGTGGATGCCGCCACGTGGCTCGCCGGCTCGGAGGAGTTGGCCTTTTTGCTCGAGGTCAACTGGCCGCTGATGATCGGAGCGACGGTGTTCTTCTTCATCGCGGGGTTCGCCCTGTATGCCGCCTTATTTGCCGCCGTGGGCGCGCTCGTCGACCAGGAGTCCGATGCCCAATACGTGATGCTCCCCGCCTTCCTGCCGCTGATGGCGTCTTATCTGTTAGCCGTCTTCGCCATGCAGGATCCGGAAGGCCCGGTCGCCTACGTCGCTTCGTTCATCCCGTTCACCGCACCCGTCCTGATGCTTATCCGCATTCCCGTCGGCGTTCCCCTGCACGAGGTCCTGCTGTCCGGCGCTGGGGTTGCGGTCACCGCGTGGCTGTGCATTCTGCTTGCCGGACGCATCTACCGCACGGGCATCTTCATGTACGGCAAGCGCCCGACGTTCCGCGAGGCGTGGCGGTGGGTGAGGAGGGGATGAGGGGGAGAACGAGAACGAGAACGAGGTTGGAGGTTGAGGTTGGAGGTTGAGGTTGAGGACGAGGTTGAG
>JBMTYE010000247.1:0-2920 GCA_049454255.1 Flavobacteriales bacterium | reverse complement strand
CCCGAACCCAAACCCCTCGAACGGACGAATCTCTAACGAATCCAGCGGTAAAACAGGCTGAACAACCTCTTCCGTGCGGTACACCTCGCCCTCCACCTCTACCTCCGCCACCACCCGATCACCCGGCGCAAAGGCTGCCGCACTACCGGCAATGAAACCTGCCGGATCCGCGGCCACCGTGTAGACCGTTCCGTCCGGTCCGGTCAAGCGCACCACCACGTCCGTGACGGCGTCCGGCAGCGCCGGGGCATAGAAATCCACGGACCGCGTTACCGACCCCACCACCGCACCCGTGGCGGCATCGAGTCGAAGCGAAATGGCCGGCAGGGCCGCGTGGTCCGGCGTATCGAGGTCGATGATTTGCTCGCACCCGGCGAGCACCGCGACCGCAAAGATTCCTATCAGAAAACGCACGTGCTTCATATCAGAATCGGAAGTCGTAGGAAATGGAAGGCACCCATTTGAAGAGCGCCACGGACACCGCGTCGACGCGGCCGGGCTCCGTTTCGGACTCCCGGAAGTCGATGAGGTAGGTGTTTTCGCGTCCGTAGGCATTGTAGACGGAGAAGTTCCACTCGCCGTTTGCCCAAGCGCGGGCCGCGGGTTTGGCGCCTCGCCGCAGCGTGACGCCCAAATCCAGCCGGTGGTAGGCCGGAAACCTCCCAGCGTTGCGCTCGGTGTACTGGGGCACAAGGCGCCCGTCAAAAAAGTAATACCCCGACGGGAACGTCGCCGGATCGCCCGTGTGGTACACCCAATTCGCCGACAGCACCGCGCGGGGACTGACCTCCCACATGACCACCACCGCCGCGTTGTGGATGCGGTCCGACGGCGCAGGGAACCGGGCCCCTCCGTCGACCTCAGCAAAGGTCCGGAACGACCGGCTCAGCGTGTAGCTCACCCAGCCCGTCAGCTCGCCCACCGTCCGCCGCAGCAAAACCTCCGCCCCGTAGGCCTGGCCAGAGCCGGAAATCACTTCAGACTCGAGGGTTGTGGGGGCGAACACGTCGGCCCCCGATTTGAATTCGAGCACCTGATCGAGCCGCTTGAGGTAGCCGCCTAACGTCCAGTTAAAGGCCCCGTTCGCAGGCCCCGAGGTGAGGTCGAGGCTGAGCTGGTCCGCCACGATGGGGGCGATGTTGTTCGACGCGGGGATCCACAGGTCCGTCGGGTTGCCGGCCGACGTGTTGGTCACCTGGTGGAGGTATTGCCGGTTACGTTCTGCGCTGATTTTGAGGCCTATGCGTTCGGTCAGCGCTCCTTCGAGCGCCAAACGGGGTTCCCAACCGCCCTGACCGTAGGGCGCATCCGCCGCCGATGGCATCGCCTCCACCTCCCCGTCCAACTCCCGCTCAGGCGTCAGTTGGTACAGCGGCCCATCCACCAGGTCAAACCGCGCATACCGCAGTCCCACCAGTGCCTTCCACCGCTCCGCCACCGTCCATGTATCCTCCGCATACAGCGCCGATTCAAAGGCCACCCGCCGTGGCGCCGCATCTATGTTCGTTCCGTTGCTACCCGCCGCGAAGCTCACCTCGTCCGTAAACGTGTGCAAAATGCCCTGGAATCCCGCCCGAACCGTGTGCTCTGGCCGCACATACCAGGTCAGGTCCTCCTTGAGCTGCAGGTCCCGGATGCCGGCATCGCGGAAAAACCCGAATTCCTCGTTCCCGAACCCCAGCCGGTACGCAAAATCACTCCAAATCAGCGATGTGTTCCCGAACAACCGGTCCGACCACAGCGCATTCCACCGCACCGTCGACGTCCGATTGCCCCAGCGCAGCAGGAAGCTGTCGCTGAAATCGAAGTCATCCCGCCCGCCATAGAGCGAGGCAAAAATCCGGTGCCGGTCAGAGAGCCGGTAGCTGAACTTCGCATTCAGATCGAAGAAGTAGAGATCGGTATTCCGGAGCGCCTCCTCCTTCGAGAGCAACAGAAACAAGTCCGCATAGGTCCGCCGACCGGACAACAGCACGGATCCCCGTCCCTCCGCTACAGGCGCTTCCACCGTCAACCGGCTCGAAATCAAACCGATACCGCCGTATGCCGTGGGTTTCTTCGTGTTGCCGTCCTTCATGCGTACGTCGAGCACGCTCGAGGCACGGCCCCCGTACCGCGCGGGAATACCGGACTTGTAGAGCTCGGCCGAATTGATGGCGTCGCCGTTGAAGACGCTGAAGAAACCGAGCAAGTGGCTCGGGTTGTAGACGGGCGCTTCGTCGAGCAGGACGAGGTTTTGGTCCGCCCCTCCCCCGCGGACGTAAAATCCCGAGCCCCCCTCGGACGTCGCTTGGACCCCAGGCAGCAGCTGGATCGCTTTGATGACGTCGCGCTCGCCGAAGAGCTGCGGAATGGCGCGCACTTCGGACGGTCGGAGCTCGACACTCCCGAGCTGGGCAGCACGTTCGAGCGCGGTACCGCCCTCGGAGATGACCTCGGCTGCGCCGATGTTCAGCGTGGCTGGCTGCAGTTCGATGCGCACGGGGCCTGAAGTCTGCGGAAGGCCCAGGGTGTCCGTGACATAGCCGATGAACCGGATCACCACCCGGGTGCAGCCGGCATCGAGCTGCAGGTTAAAGTAGCCGTACGCGTTCGTCGTTGTTCCTGTGGAGGCGCGGTCGAGGCACTGGACCGAGGCACCGATGAGGGACTCGCCGGTGCTAGCGTCGATGACCGTTCCGGAAAGGTTGGGGGTCCGGCCTGGGGTTTGGGCTGCTGCAGCGGCCGTGAGGCCCGCCAGCAGCACGAGCATCATGCAGCGCAACATCGGCGCGAAGGTCTGCCGCTCACCCGGATTCTCACCCGGCCGCAGCCAAATTTTAACACTTCCTCACCTCAGAATGTGTCCAGGTCCGTCGGCCGCAGAATGCCAAACCACTTGATGACCCGTTCGCCGACGCCAGGAACGTCGATGTGGATG
>JBMTYE010000246.1:0-2927 GCA_049454255.1 Flavobacteriales bacterium | reverse complement strand
CAGGTAGGGCTCCTCCTGCACCATTTCGACCCACTTGAACCGCTTTTGGCCTTGCAAAATCACCGTCGTCGTGCCATCCGGCATGCGGAGCATTTTCATCACCCGCGCGACTGTGCCGACATGGAACAGGTCTTCGCCCGTGGGCACCTCGATTTCGTCGCTCCGTTGGCTCACGACACCGACGGGCTGGCCGCCTTTGTGGGCGGCTTTCACGAGGCGGATGCTCCGGTCGCGGCCCACCGTGATGGGAATCACGACCCCGGGGAACAGGACCGTGTGCCGCAGCGAGAGGATGGGCAGCGCCTCAGGCACCACCTCGCGGTGCATTGCCTCTTCGTCTTCGCTGGAAATCAGGGGGATAAATTCATGCTCGAGGTCGCTTTCCACGTCCTCCTCAAAGCCGTCATTTTCGTGCATCATCGGACCCCAAGTTAGGTTTTCAGGAGTCTTCCGGGCGCAAGGCCCGTGCCAAACCCACGCCGCGCCATTCTGTCAGATGCTCTTCCGAAACGCCTCGCGCTCCACAGCTGAACGGGCATGCAGGGTGGTCAGGCGTTCGCGCTGCTCTGTCGACAACGCCTCTCCACGGCGGGCCATCATGCGCTCTGCGGCCCGCACAATCGCCTCAAGCTCGCCGTCCGACCAGGCAGCGGCTCCGCCCCAAACGAACGACGGCACATGCTTCGGCGGCAGGCCGGATCCGAACAATTGCGCGCCCGTCCCGATGACGGTGGCCGTGTTCAGCAGGGTGCCGATGCCGCATTTCACATGGTCGCCCATGATGACGCCGCAGAAGTTCCGGCCCGACGGTACCGGATGTCCTGCCGAGCGGCGGTAGATGCGCACCTCGCCGTAGGTGTTCTTGAGGTTGCTCGTCGTGGTTCCCGCCCCGAGGTTGCACCACGCACCCAGCACCGAGCTGCCCACAAATCCATCGTGGCCTTTGTTCGTCCAGCCGACCATCACGGTGTTTGAAACCTCACCGCCCACGCGGCATTCCGGACCGAAGCTGCACGGCCCGTAGACGCGGGCGCCCATCTTGAGCACCGCGCCGGGTCCGAGCGCGAGGGGGCCGCGCACGGTCGCTCCCTCGGAAATCTCCGCTCCCGGGCCCACCACGATGGGCCCGTGTTCGGTGTTCAGGGTGCACCCGAGCAGGCGGGCGCCAGGAGCGATGAATAGGCGATCGGGCGGTCCGATGAGGGTGACATGGGACGGGATTTGGGCCGCGGCCTGCGCCCCCCAGGCGCGGCAGAGGCCTGCCAAATCGCCCTCTAAGGCCTCCCCGCACCGCTCGAACAGCTCTTCCGGCACCTCGAGCAGATCGGCCTCGCCCGCAAGCGCAACCACCGCCGCTCCCGCACCGCGCACGGCCAGCACCACGTTCCCTGCGACCAGCCGACCAGCCGGGCCGAGGGCCGCTGCCTGCGCCGCCGCCGCCGCAGACGGGATCCACCGCGCATTCAGCTGAATCGCAGGGCACTGCGAGCCCATGAGCTCCGTCCACTGGTCCCGCAGCGACCGCCCTCCCCACGGCAAATCGGCCAACTCCCGCAGCGCGGTCAGCGGATAGAAATCCACCGCCGCAGCGTCTTCGAAAAACTGCACCCCGGTCATGCCCCCGAAGGTAACGCGAACATTTGGGCCCGCATAGGTGTTGCGGCCGAAGTGGAACAGGAGTTTTCAATCCGCGACCTCGAGCAGTTCTCAGGCATCAAAGCCCACACCATCCGGATGTGGGAGCAGCGCTATGGACTCTTGACGCCGCGGCGCACCGCGACGAACATCCGCTACTACACCGGGGAGGACCTGAAGAAGTTGCTATGTGTCAGCCTTCTCGTGGACCATGGCCACCGGATTTCAGCGGTGGCCCAGCTGGGGCCTGCGCGTTTGGCGGAGTCGGTCGGGAAGCTGGCGGAGGAGGACGACGCTGCGGCGCGGGAGGCCTTGCTCAAGGTAGCGATGCTCGCCTTCGACGAGGCGGCATTCAAGGAGGTTGTGGAGCGGTCAGAAGCGCTGCTGGGCTTCGAACGTACGGCGACCGAGGTCCTGCTGCCCTTCCTTGCGGGCATCGGGCGGTTGTGGCTGTCGGACGCGATATGTCCTGCCCACGAGCACTTTGTCAGCCACCTCGTGCGCGAGTACTTTATCGCCCATGCTGCCGCGCTGCCGCCGGGGTCGGGCGAAGTCCTCGTGCTGTATCTGCCCGAGCGCGAGATACACGACATCGGGCTGCTGTACTTGCACGCGCTGGCCAAATCCCGCGGCGTCCATTCGATTTACTTGGGTTCGAGCGTGCCGTTGGCGGATTTGGCCGAGGTCGCCCGGACTTTCCCGGGTGCCACCTTCGCGGCGGCTTGCACGGCCCACCCCCTTCCTGACGATGCGCAAGCGTACGTCCAGGCGGTGGCCGAGACGGTTCCGGTGGGCCACAGGGTCTATTTGGCCGGTCGCATGTTTGCGGAGGTCGAGGCCCGAGAAGGCGTGGTATGCCTACCGAATGGCCCAGCCTTGACCCTTGCTTTGTTCGGCGACCGGTCCTGATTGTTTAAGATTTGTGAAAAAAGATTGAACACATTGAACCGAACTGGGGATTTTTGTTCAACCTTTGGGTCACAAGATTAAACAAGTCATGGGAACGCTCGAATTCAACTCACTGCTCGTCCACAACTCGGAATTCCTGAAGGGCTTTGCGCTGGGGTTCACCCGGGATTCTCAGGACGCGGAGGATTTGGTCCAAGACACGCTTGTGAAAGCCATGCGGTACAAGGACAACTTCCGCGAAGGCACGAACATCCGCGGCTGGCTGTACACCATCATGCGGAACATCTTCATCAACAACTACAAGCGGAAGCGCTTTCAAAACACGGTCGTCGACACCTCGGAGAACCAAATCCACCTGCATACCGGCGCGGCTCCGGCCATGG
>JBMTYE010000245.1:0-2931 GCA_049454255.1 Flavobacteriales bacterium | reverse complement strand
GACCGGTTTTTGCTCCACCGCAAAGTACATTTAGAGACGTTCAATTCGTACCTCACGCCTGAGCAGCAGGACAGCCTCGCCCGGACGCGTCCGGTATTCGTGCTTCGTGCGCGCGGTCGGGGAATGGCGGTTGCGGATTCCATCGAGCTGTACTGGAAAAAACCCACGCTGGACGCCTACGATGAGCAAGGCAACGTGCTGCCCTGGGACGGTGCCCGGATGTACGCCCGGGTGCGCGGGGAGTTTGTGCTCGTTCAGCGCTTCGTCTTCGACCCGCTCATTGCTCCGCCACCGGCGTGGCGCTGAGCAAGGGCTCTACGTGCCGAACGAACGTCGACCACGATCGACGATCTCGGATGGGCTGGAAAGCAGAGTCCGGAGGAGAAGGTTGATCGAGCAACCGCCGGATGCCGGAGGCAAACGCGGCGGGATCTCCCGGTGGAGTGACGCACACGCCAGTGACCCCGTCTTCGATAATCTCCTTGACGTCGCGCACGCCTGACGCTACGACGGGAAGGCCGTAGTGCAAGGCGATGGCCGTAACTCCGCTTTGGGCTGCCGTGCGGTAAGGCAGTGCAAGGGCATCCGCCGCGCCGAAGAACAAGGCGACCTCGTGGTCTTCGATGTACCGCTGGTGCACTTGGATCCGCAGGGCAGCAGGAGACTCCTCGATGGCCAGCTCATAGTCCTCCCACGTCCCGAAGCATTCGCCAGCTACGAGAAGATACACATTTTCAGGAACTTCTGCCATAGCATCGATGAGAACATCGAGGCCTTTTGAGTCGGTGATGCTCCCGAAGTAGAGCACCACGTGGGCAGAGCCGGGCGGCGGCAGGTGCAGGATGCGTCGGGCGGTCGCGGCATCCATCCGTTCCGGGAAGTGGTCGTACAGCGGATGGAACAGCACGTCGACGGGCAAATCGGGCCTTAGGTCATGAACCCGTTCAGCGACCGCATCGCTCAGCACGACGACCCGGTCCAGCGACCGCAAAAACTGCCGGCTCAAATAGCGTTCCCATCCCTCGTCATCGGGGCCGGCAACGTTGTGGACGAGCCCTACGCCCGCCGGAAGGTGGTGCACAGCAGCGCCCGATTTACGCACGTGGCGCAGCACACCAGAAAGGGCAGGACCCAGGGCGGGCGTCCAAAAGGGCACGAGCACCGCATCCGGAATCCCTCCATCCGTAAGAGCTGCCGCAGCCGATTTCCAGGTTCCAGGCCAAACGGAATCCACCAACCGGGGTGGGCCGGTTTCTTCCGAATCCTCGTCTTCCTCCGGCGCAATTCCCGGAAACCAAGCCGCTGGAAACTGCCGTATCCAATTCACGCATACCACTTCATGGCCAGCCGTACGGAAGGCTTCTGCAAGGGCCGCGTTGAAGTGGGCGATGCCGCCGCGGTAGGGGGGAAAGGTGGAGGGAATGGCGATGCGCACAGCGCACCAAATTTGCTGCGGATCCGGCCGAATCCCACCGCAGACCTGCCGCTATCTTTGGCACCTGTTGAAAACCTGGCAACCATGAATGCGTACATCGTCGATGGCGTGCGTTCCGGCATCGGAGCGTTTGGCGGAACCTTGTCGCCCGTGCGGGCAGACGATTTGGCCGCATCCGTCCTGACCTCGCTGCTCGAACGGCATCCGAACCTCGACCCGTCTGCGATTGCGGACGTCTACCTCGGCTGCGCAAACCAAGCCGGCGAGGACAACCGCAACGTCGCTCGGATGGCCTCATTGCTGTCCGGACTTCCGCCTTCGGTGCCGGGGGAGACCGTCAACCGTCTCTGTGCGTCTGGCCTCGCTGCCACGGTGCATGCAGCGCGCACGGTTCATCTGGAGGAAGGCGACGTGGCTCTTGCCGGAGGTATCGAACACATGACCCGGGGGCCCTGGGTGCTGAGCAAGGCGTCATCGGCCTGGGGCCGGGACAGTGAACTGTTCGACACGAGCTTCGGTTGGCGGTTCATCAATCCCCAGTTGAAGGCGCTGTATGGCGTCGACTCGATGGGCGAAACCGCTGAGAATCTCGCAGAAATCCACCGCATTTCACGTGCGGATCAAGACGCATTTGCGGTCCGTTCCCAGCAGCGTGCAGCCCGCCACACGGCGGAACGTGCCGGGGAAATCGTGCCGGTGATCATCCCCCGACGTCGGGGCGAGCCGGAGGTGTTCGCGGAAGATGAGTTTGCCAAACCGGCCACCACCGCCGAGGCCCTCGCGGCCTTGCGCCCTGCCTTCCGCCGGGAAGGAGGTTCCGTCACTGCAGGGAACGCATCCGGCCTCAACGACGGTGCGGCGGCATTGCTCCTCGCGAATGAGGCAGGTTGCATGCGCCACGGCTTGCGTCCGCTCGCTCAAATCCTTTCGTCGGCCGTGGTCGGCGTCGAACCCCGCATCATGGGCATCGGACCGGTGGAAGCCTCGCGGCTCGCGCTGCACCGTGCAGGCCTGACCTGGGAGGACATCGATGTCATCGAGCTCAACGAAGCGTTTGCGGCCCAAGCGTTGGCCTGCACGCGTTCGTGGGGGCTTGACGACGAGGATCCCCGCTTGAACCGCTGGGGCGGCGCGATTGCCTTAGGCCACCCCCTCGGGATGACGGGAGCGCGCCTCGCGTTGACGGCTGCCCGCATGCTGGCGGCTACGGGAGGAAGGCATGCGCTCGTCACCCTGTGCATCGGGGTAGGCCAAGGATATGCTGTCGTCCTGCGCAACGCTACCGACAAATGATCCAGGCCTTCCGGGACATGGTTCCTGTGGTGCATCCGAGTGCGTATGTGCATCCCCTCGCGCTGGTCATCGGGCATGTCAGCATCGGCGCGAACTGCTATGTGGGCGCGGGGGCCGTGCTGCGCGGAGATTGGGGCAGGATTTGCGTCGAGGAGGGGAGCAACATCCAAGAAAACTGTGTAGTCCACATGTTCCCGGGGACA
>JBMTYE010000244.1:0-2951 GCA_049454255.1 Flavobacteriales bacterium | reverse complement strand
GGGGGGGCGCCCCAACCCGGACCCAGCCGCGGCCGGGTCGCCGACGGTGGCACGAACGAACCCATCCCCTTTGCCTCGGTTGTCGTACAGGATTCCCGCCTCGGGACGGTAACGGATTTGGATGGCAATTTCTCCCTTGAAGGCGTGCCGGCCGGCTTGCGCAACGTCACAGTCAGCTTTGTCGGCTACCGGACCCGGACCGTGTTCGAAATCGAAGTGACGCCCGCTCGTCCGGCCGTAATCAACGTGGCGCTGGAGGCAGAGACCTTTACCATCGGCGATGCCGAGGTGGTCGAGACCCGCCGGTCGACCCAGGCTGAAGCGCCGTTGAGCGTCCGCAGCATCGGCACGAACGAAATCAAGCGCAATCCCGGGGGAGGCCGGGACATCAGCCGCGCCCTCCGGACCCTGCCCGGCGTGGCCGCCATTCCCAGCTTCCGGAACGACATCGTCATCCGCGGCGGGGCCCCGAACGAAAACCGCTTCTACATCGACGGCATCGAAATCCCGAACATCAACCACTTCGCCACCCAAGGCGCCAGCGGCGGCCCCGTCGGCATGATCAACGTCGATCTCGTCGAGAACATCGACTTCTATGCCGGGGCGTTCCCGGCGGCCCGCGGCAATGCTCTGAGTTCGGTGATGGAGTTCGGGTTCAAAGAGGCGCGCCGCGACGAATGGACGGCAAACCTCGTGGTGGGGACGAGCGACCTCGGCCTCACCCTCGAAGGCCCCACCGGAGAGCGGTCCTCCCTGATCGCGAGTGTGCGGCGTAGCTACCTGCAGCTGCTCTTCCAAGCCCTCGGCCTGCCGTTTTTGCCCATCTACAACGACTACCAGTACAAGTGGACGTGGCGGCCGGACGACCGCAACGTGGTGACGGTGCTCGGGTTAGGTGCATTAGACGACTTCGAGCTGAACCTGGATTTGGCGGCGGACACCGCCGCGGACGATTACCTCGAACGCGTCGCAATCCTCGGATTTCTCGACGTGCAAACGCAGTGGAATTACACGCAGGGGGCGAAATGGGACCGCTACCTCGACGACGGCCGCTGGACCTTCGTGGCGAGCCGCAACATGCTGAACAACAGGGCGTACAAGCACGTGGACAACGACACGAGTCTGCCGCTCATCCGCGACTACCTCTCGCGCGAAATTGAGAACAAGTTCCGCGCCGAGCGCCGCCGCATCTTTGATAGCGGCATCGAGGCGACGTGGGGAGCAGCCTACGAATACGTGAAGTACGAGAATTCGACCGACGACAAGCGGTTCGATCCAGCGAGCGGGGGAGTGGTTCCGATTTCGTTCCGCAGTGGCTTCCAGGCCCACAAGTACGGCGGATTTGCGCAGGCTTCTCGACGCGTGGCAGCAGACCGGTTGACCCTATCGGCAGGGGTGCGGCTCGACGGTTCCGATGCCGCCAGCGGTCTTATGAATCCGTTGCGGGCGGCGTCGCCCCGGGCGTCGGCGAGTTTTTCGTTTGCTCCGGGCTGGACGGCAAATGCGAACGTAGGCATCTACCACCAACTGCCCGCCTACACCGTCCTCGGTTTCGCGGATGCAGCAGGGACGCGCATGAACGCCGATGCCTCCACCCGCTACCTCTCAAACCGCCAAGCCGTGGCCGGCATCAAGTGGGACAACGGCCGCCGCAACCTCCTGGTCTCCGTAGAAGGTTTTTACAAAGGCTACCTGAACGCTGCGGTCAGCACCTCCACCGGGGTCCCGTTGGCGAACCTCGGAGCGGACTTCGGGGTGGTGGGCAACGAGAAGGTGGAGTTTACCGGGCTCGGAAGGGCCTATGGCACCGAGTTTCTGTTCCAGCAGCGGCTGTTCAAGGGCTTTTATGGTCTCCTGGCGTACACGTTTGTGCGGAGCGAGTATGCGGCGTCAGATGCGGCGGAGTTTGCCCCGAGCACGTGGGACAACCGCCACATCTTGAGCCTGACGGGGGGGAAGAAATTTGAGGGGGGGTGGGAAGTGGGGGCACGGCTTTTGGCAAGCGGCGGTCTGCCGTTCACGCCCATCGATCCCGCCTCGCTGTCGGTGGAATCGTGGGATGTCTACGGCCGTCCACTTCCGGACTACAGCCGCTTGAATACCGGCCGCAACGGGGCCTTCCACCAGCTCGACATCCGCGTCGACAAGAAGTGGTTCTTCCCGCAGTGGTCGCTGGATATTTTCTTCGAGGTCGTAAACGCGACGGGAGCCCCTGTGCCGCAGCCGGCCTCGACCGACGTCGTGCGCGATCCGGCGACGGGCCGGCCGGTGGAATCGCTCGATACGCCCGGTTTCTATATGCCGCGCATCCTCGATCCGAGTGCGGGCAACGTGCTCCCGGCGTTGGGGTTGATCATCGAACTCTGAACGCCGCTGCGCGTACCTTCGGGCGATGCGGGTTGACAAGTACCTCTGGTGCATCCGGGTGTTCAAAACCCGCTCGGCCGCCACGGACCACTGCCGCGAGGGCAAGGTGTTCGTCGCAGATCGGCCAGTGAAGCCTGCGCTCGAGCTGCGCGGTGGGGAGCGCATCCGCATCCGCATGGGGGCCGTGCACTTCGAATGGGAGGTGATCGGGTTTCCCAAATCCCGCGTTTCCGCGGCTTTAGTGCCGGATTTCGGCCGGGACATCACGCCGGAGGAAGAACTTCGGCGCCTCGAGGAAATTCGAGCGGCCCAGCGCGATTTGCTGCGTCCCACCGGCCGGCCGACCAAACGCGACCGACGCGATTGGGAAGACTTCTTCGACAGCTAACGCCATGGAAATCCACCTCATCCCGGGCGTCGCCACCCGGCCTGTGCGCTTTGCCGTCCTGTGGCAGCACCGCCCGGAAGCCGCATCATGTTTCTTGCCCGAGGACGATGCGCCAGACGCGCGCCACCTCGGGGCCTACCTACCCGACGGCCGCCTCGTGGGGGTCTGCACCCTGCTTGCTCAAGCCCCCACCCAC
>JBMTYE010000243.1:0-2957 GCA_049454255.1 Flavobacteriales bacterium | reverse complement strand
GGGACGGGGGGGGTCGTGTGGGCGGTGTGGGGACTTCCATCGGGGTTGCGGGCGAGGTCGGCATTGCCGTGGTCTGCGAGCACAATCCAGGCGTAGCCGCCTTCTTCTGCGGCGGCGATGACGCGGCCGAGGCAGGTGTCGGTGGCTTCGACGGCAGCGACGATGGCATCGAACACCCCGGTGTGGCCGACCATGTCGGGGTTTGCGAAGTTCAGGCAGACGAAGTCGGCATTTCCTTTTGCGAGTTCAGGCACGATGGCGTCCGTGAGGGCCACGGCGCTCATTTCGGGGGCCAAATCGTACGTCGCCACCTTCGGGCTGGGGGCCATCAGCCGGGTTTCGCCCGGAAAGGGCTCTTCGCGGCCGCCGCTGAAGAAGTAGGTGACGTGGGGGTACTTCTCGGTTTCCGCGATGCGGATTTGGGTGCGGCCAGCGGCCGCAACGACCTCTCCCAGCGTCTCTGCAAGGTTCGGCTTGTCGTAGAGGACGTGCACGTTCGTCCACCGCTCGTCGTAGCGCGTCATCGTCGTGTAGTGCAGCGGAAGCGTGTGCATCCCGTGATCAGGCATGTCCGTCACGACGAGGGCCTCGGTGATCTCGCGGCAGCGGTCCGTGCGGAAATTGAAGCACAGCACAGCATCTCCCGGCCGCAGGCAGCCGGCGGTTGCGTCCGTTCCGACCGTGAAGGGCACAATGAACTCGTCCGTCGTTCCCTCGGCGTAGGCCGCTGCGATGCCCGCGTCTGCGGTGTCGAATCGCGGTCCTTCGCCGCGCACGAGGGTGCGCCAACTCCGCGCAATGCGCTCCCACCGGCGGTCCCGATCCATGGCATAGTACCGGCCGTGCACGGTCGCGATGCGCCCCCCGGTCCGGTCGAGGACGGTCTGGAGTTCCGCGAGGTAGCCTCGTCCGGTTTGGGGTGCCGTGTCGCGGCCGTCGGTGAAGGCGTGCACGAGGACCACGATGCCTTCAGCGGCGGCGGCCTCGCACAGGGCGTGCAGGTGCGCCTGCTGGGAATGCACTCCGCCCTGGGAGACCAGTCCCATCAGGTGAAGCCGGCCGCCAGCGGACCGTGCGGCGTCGAAGGCGGCACGCAAGGCCGGCTCCTGGCGGATGGACCCGTCGGCCACGGCGCGGTCGATGCGCAGGAGGTCTTGGTACACCACGCGGCCGGCGCCGAGGTGCATGTGGCCGACCTCGCTGTTGCCCATTTGGCCTTCTGGAAGGCCGACAAATCCGCTGTCTGTGCGCAAGGTGGCGTGCGGATTCTCCGCCCAAATCCGGTCCATCACCGGAGTCCGAGCGACATGGATGGCATTGTTCGGGCCTTCGGGACCGAGGCCCCAGCCGTCGAGGACGACCAGCAGCGCGCGGGGAGCAGGGGAGGAGAGGGGCATGTTCAGTGGAGGGGTAGGCGGGTCAGGATGCGGGTGCCCGGGCCAGGGCGGGCATCGCGGATGGACAGGGTGCCGCGGTGGAGGCGGAGGATGGAGTCGGCGAGGTAGAGGCCGAGCCCCGTGCCGCCGTCGGCGCGCTCGCCCGGCCGTTCGAGCCGGCGAAACGGCTCGACCACGGCCCGTCGATCGGCAGCAGGAATGCCGGGCCCCGCGTCCGACACCGCGACTTCAAGCCGACCATCGCTCGCGGAGACGTCGACCTGCACGTCGTGTTCGCTGTACTTCAGTGCGTTTTCCACGAGGTTCTCCCAGGCGAGCTCCAGCGCCTCGGCATCGCCCCAAACTTCAGCGGGCAGGCCGTCGGCCAGCGCGACATCCACCCGGCGGTCCGGGAAGGCTGCAGCAGCCTTCGCCACGGCGGACCGGACGATTTCCGAAGGATGAAACGGCGCGCGAACCGGGTCAGAGCGGCGGGAAAACCGCGCGGAGGCGAGCAGGTCGGTGATGCGTCGGTCGAGCCGGGCGTTTGCCTTCGAGGCCTCCGTGAGGAGCTCGCGGGTGGTCTCGGCATCAAGGGGCCGTTGGAGGATGGTTTGGAGCGCGAGCCGGGTGGTGGCGATCGGCGTTTTCAGCTCATGCGTCACGGCGAGGAGGAAATTGCGTTCCCGCAGGGCGGCCTGCAGCTCGCGCCGCGTCGCCCGTTCAATCATCCACCAGCCGGACACGAGCAGCACGAAAAAGACCGTCCCTTCCCCGATGACCATCCACGTGTTCGGCAATTCCATCAGCGCCCGCGCCGGTTCGCCGCGTGCTTCGCGCAGTTGCGCTCCCTGCACCACCAGCAGACGGGCCCACCAAAAAAACTGCAGCAGCACATACGCCCCCAGCAGATACACCAGTCGATTTCGGTTTCTCGCGCGTTGTGCCATGGCTTCAGAACGCAAAGGTCGCTCCTGGTAGCCGCACCCGGAAGTGTCCCGGCGTCAGATCGTTGCGGCCGAAAAGCACCCCGAAATGAAAGGCATCCACCGTCGTCCGCCAGGCGCGGATTTCCGCTTCCCATGCGCGCTCCATCCCGCTGGACCAGTGGATGTCGTCGCACACGATGCAGCCGCCAGGCGCCAGCAAGTGCCGCAGCCGCTGCAGGTACCCGCGCATCGCCTCGCCGTCGTGGTGGCCATCGAGAAAAATCATATCCCACTGAAGAACAGGCCTTTCTGCTTCCCACCGGTCGAGTACTTCGGAAAAAAGTCCCACCTCCAGTTGCACCTGTCCTTCCAGCCCGACCCGCCGCCACCCCTCCACCGCCCGGCGGGCCAAACTCGCATGCCCCTCCACGGTCCGCACCCGAAATCCCGCCGCCGCCAAGTGCGCCGCCGTAATCCCCAGGCACGTCCCGCACTCCAGCACCTCCCGAGCCCCCACCACCCGCCCAAGCTCCACGAGTGCCCGCACCTGCGCCACCGGCTTCAGCGCCACCCGCGCGACCTCGCCCACAGTCCGCTCCCCGCCTCCCCGCCGGCTCCCGCATCCCGGATCCACCCCCTTCAGCACCGTCCG
>JBMTYE010000242.1:0-2986 GCA_049454255.1 Flavobacteriales bacterium | reverse complement strand
TCAAATACGGCACAGACGCCGCGCTGACGAGCCCGACGGACGTGGCGGGCAGCGGGACTAGCAGTCCGTTCACAGCGTCGCTGACGGGATTGACGGCTTCGACACAGTACTGGGCGGTGGGCTATGCGACGAATTCGGTGGGAACGAGCTACGGGGATACGATTACGTTCACGACGTCGGCTTCAGCCTTCACGTGTGGAACATCGACCGTGTCGTACGACGGCCACAACTACACCACGGTGTTGATCGGTACGCAGTGCTGGTTTAAGGAGAATCTGCGCAACGACAACTACCGAGATGGAACGGCGATTCTGGGGAACTTGGATAATGCCACATGGTCGGGAAATACCTCAGGGGCGCAAGCGGTATACGATCAAGGAGGGGCGAGCGAGGCCACGAATTTGGCCACGTATGGTCGGTTGTACAATTGGTATGCAGTCACGAATGCAGCGGGTCTTTGCCCGACGGGTTGGCACGTTCCTACGGATGCAGAGTGGACGACGCTTGTGACATCGTTAGGTAGTGGGGCTGGAGACCAGCTGAAGACCACCTCCGGCTGGGCTTCTGGGGACGCAGGCACAAATACCAGCGGCTTCTCGGCTTTGCCCGGTGGCAGCCGATTCAACACCACTGGCGCCTTCGCTAATAGAACCTACGTCGGGAACTGGTGGACTTCCTCCCCGGATGGTGTTCTCGCCTGGACCCGTGGACTGACCTTTGGGGACCCGAATGTCGCCCGCTTTGCCTATTACCCAAATGAAGGCGAATCTGTCCGTTGCGTTCAGGACCCGGCGTCGGCACCGACGGTGGATACAGACGCGGCAACGTCGGTGACTTCGAGCGCAGCGACGCTCAACGCCACGATCACGGCGACGGGCGGCAGTGCGGTGACCGCGACAGGCTTTAAATACGGCACGGATGCACTTTTGACCAGCCCCGTCGATGTGGTGGGCAGCGGCACGACGAGTTCGTTCACGGGAGTGCTGCCATGCCTGAAGTACGCGACGCAATACTGGGCGGTGGGCTACGCAACAAATGCACTGGGGACAAGCTATGGGGACACGATTGCATTTACGACGTCGGCCTTCACCTGTGGAACGTCGACCGTGTCCTACGATGACTACTGTTATACCACGGTTCTGATCGGGTCGCAGTGCTGGTTTAAGGAAAACTTGCGGAACGACAACTACAACGATGGAACTCCGATTCCGGGTGGACTAGACAATTCAACGTGGTTCACCACTACCTCCGGGGCACATACTGTATACGGACAAGGAGGTGCGAACGAAGCCGCAAATCTGGCGACTTACGGCAGATTGTACAATTGGCATGCAGTCACGGATGCGGCGGGTCTTTGCCCGATGGGATGGCACGTTCCGACAGATTCGGAATGGGATACGTTAGTTGCCTCTTTCGGTGGAACAAGCACAGCAGGGAATGCGATGAAGTCCACCACGGGTTGGGCATCAGGAGATGGAGGCACAAATACCAGCGGCTTCTCTGGACTACCCGGTGGCTTCCGCTACGGCAATGGGAACTTTTCGAATGAGGGCAGCCACGGGTACTGGTGGACTTCCTCCCCAGATGCGACGTTTGCTTGGTTCCGCTTCCTGATCTCAGGAGATCCTGCTGTCAGCCGCGACAGCCGCAGCGCACAGGGAGGCTTTTCTATCCGCTGTTTGCAGGATTGAGTCAATTAGGCCACTTTGCGCCTTCACCGCTGGGGAGGCTGTTTTTTAAGGCAGAGCGTGGCCTCCGCCGCTTCGCAGCTGGTTGGAATTTCTAGAGGAACACTTCCATCCTCAACCTCCCTTCTTCGCTCCGGCCACGCGGGTCGGGGCTTTCGCGGGAGCGCTCTTTGAGCTGGCCTTCGGGGCGGTGGATTTGGGGGCGCTGGCCTTCGTGGCTTTCGTGCCTTTTGCGGCTTTGGCTGCGGGTTTGGCCGCTGCGGTGGTGGCGGCTGGAGTGCCGGATTCACCTGACCCGTCTGCAGAGGCCGCTTCAGCTTCATCGGCAGCAGCGGGATCCTCGCGCATCTCCAGCGGGAAGGCGCCCTGAGCGACGAGCGTGTTGTACCACTGCACGAGCTTCTTCAAGTCGCTGTTGTACACGCGGTTGTGGTCCAGCTCGGGAACAATTTGGTCCATAAAGGCCCGCAATTCCCCCGGTTCTGCCCGGTGGTCGATGCCCGCCGCGCCCTTCAGGTGGTCGTGCATCCGCGTGAGTACGTGGCGGATATGCAGGTCGTCGCCGGTCGTGAACATCGTGATATCGCCGAGCGAGCTGACGCGCACCGTGCCGGGAATGCTCATGCGTTTGCGGTCGAGCATCGATTCCACGACGAGGTTCGAGCGGTTCGACGTGATGATTTTGAAGAGGCCGGGCTTGCCGGCGATGGCGAGGATGTCCTGAATAACCATAAGATAGGGTTTGCCACGCGGGCGGTGCGAAAATAGGCAAGTTTCACCCAGCAGCGCCGTCCGCACCTTCATTCCGGTAGGCCGGAAGTTCCGAGAGCGCGCTGCCCGAGCGGCAATCCCACGCGCGGTGCTCCAGTCCGTTCGAGACCACCACGACGGCCGCCGGCAAGGCCAAACGGTACCGAAGAACTTGGTCGAGCACGGTTTGGCTGAGCGCAACGGCGGGCCGCTTGCACTCCACGAGGACCAGCGCTTCCCCCCGGGGATCGAAGCACACGAGGTCCGCCCGACGTTGCAACCCGTTGAGCGTCAGCGGAAACTCCACCGCCATGCATCCCGCCGGATAGCCCAGCCCCGCCCGCAAATACGCAATCCAATGCTGCCGCACCCACTCCTCCGGCTCGAGCGCGACCCACCGCCGCCGCACGCCGCACAGCACATCCTCGCCCTCCCCCGCCCGGCCACGAACATCATAGCCAGCGCCGTCGTGCCGATCAGCGCGGTCGCGCCAAGGTCCACTTCGATGACGATCAGACTCATGATCAGTCCGGCGATGGCCAAGGGCG
>JBMTYE010000241.1:0-2988 GCA_049454255.1 Flavobacteriales bacterium | reverse complement strand
CCAAAGCATGAACCGATCCACCTATTCGAAGATGCTCCCTGAAACCCAGGACCACGCCTCATATTTCAGCTTTTACGAGGTGCTGGAGAAAGGCGGGCTGATTATCGGCATGTTCTCGTGGGGCACCATCGAAGGGTTGACCGGGTCGATGCGCACGAGCGTTCTGGCCTTGATTCTGTTTTTCGTGGCTGCCCTAGCGATCCTCCTCAGCGTTCCGCGGGGAGAAACGCGTGCTCCAGCACGGTGAACTCGACCCGGCGGTTTTGGCGGCGGCCGTCTTCGGTCGTGTTGTCGGCCGTGGGGGTATGGAATCCGTGCCACGCGAGCTTCAAGCGGTTCGGGTCGATGCCTTTCCGGATGAGGTAATCCATCACGGACCGGGCACGGCGCTCGCTGAGCTCGAGGTTGTATCCGTCGTCGCCGACGATGTCCGTGTGGCCGTTCACCTCGATGACCAGGAATCGGTTTCGGAGCAGGCGGTCTGCGACGGTATCGAGCTGGGCCCGCGCCTCCTCTGTCAAGTCCGACCGGTCGAATTCGAACAGCACATTGCGCCAGTCGACCTCTTCGGTCAGGTAGGTTTGCCAAGGCGGATCGGTCACCTCGGCGGCGTAACGCTGCACAAGCCGCGAACATCCTCCTGGGCCGGAGATCGGCTCGACGCGGACGTCATCGATAAACAGGTAGGCCCAGTCGTTTGACAGAGGCCCCCAATCTTTCCGCTCAAGCACCCGGGTGGTTCCCACTTCGCGGAAGTTTCCCACCGTAATGAACGCCTCGCCCCCCTGCGCTTGGTAAGCTTCGGAAAGCTGCAACCAACTGTGCCGGTCGCTGAGCACGTGCAGCCGGGGATTGTCGACCTGCGGAACCACGGGCAGCGGGCCCTCGCCCCGGACCGTCAGCGCCTCAGGCGTCAATGCTGCGCCTACCCCATCCGCCACAAACCGGCTCACATCCGCCGGACAGAC
The DNA here is from genome assembly GCA_049454255.1 of Flavobacteriales bacterium. Classification (GTDB taxonomy): domain Bacteria; phylum Bacteroidota; class Bacteroidia; order Flavobacteriales_D; family Sanyastnellaceae; genus CAMCYM01. The sequence goes on along the minus strand of JBMTYE010000241.1, from coordinate 2,020 downwards.
CCAAAACGACACGCAGACCCACTCGTCCGTGACGAGCGGCCGAGTGAGTTTGGCCTGCAAGAATTCGCGGTACTGCAACCGGTCCTGGCTGTGCACGACGATGCCCGCGTAGCCGGAGCCGGAGACGGGGTCTTGGCTCCCGAAGCTGTTCGCCGGCACCGCGACGTTCGCGCTGCCACAGGCGTCAAAGTGGTCCGGAGTGGCTGCGTTCGGGGAGGTCCAGGCGGCAAGCGTGCGCAGGGTGGAGGTGTTGATGTCCGTCGGACACCAGGCACGTTCTTCGAAGGACGGGTTGGGGACGAGGTTGGTTTGCGTTTGGCCTGCGGCGGCGCAGGCCGCGCAGGCCCAAACCCCCACCAGCACCTTCCTCACCGAACCGCCCAGCTCGAAGACCATGCGGGTAGGAACGGGTCCTCCAGCCGTTTATTTTACAATCTGGAAGATGACCCGGCGGTTTTGCGCCCGGCTGATGTCCGTGTCCCGGGTGCTCGCAGGATCTGCATTTTCCTTTGACACGATGATGAGCCGTGATGCGTCAATTCCCGCGGCAACGAACTGGGATTGAATCTGCTCCGCGCGCTTCTGGCCGAGCTCCCGGTACCGGGCATTCACCTTGCCTTCATTGAATTCGTCGTCATCGCAGTGACCGACCAGCCGCAGCTTCCAGGAGGGATTTGCCTTCAGGATTTCCGCCACCTTCGCGATGGTCTCGTCGCCTGCCGACGTCCCAGTGCGCTTCAAATAGGCGAAGTACACGGCCGACACCCCGACCACTTCCTCCGGCGTCATGTTCTCGCTGAGCACGACGGAAGATCCGTACACCAGGTCGGTCCGGGGCTCATCCGCCTTGCCACATCCGCACTGCGACTTCGCTTCCACTGCGAAGACACGCACGTTGTCAAGGTAGTAGTAGGCTTGGTTCGTTTGGACGCCGGGCACGGAAGCTGGCTTTTTCGGTTTTGCGACAGTGACCTCACTATCGCCTTTGAAGCCACCGATGATCAGGTAGCTCTCGTTGCCTTTTGCGATGTAGGTTCCGCACACCGTCTCCCACACGTCCATGACGTCCATGACCTTGTCGGTCGAATGGGCCACCGCGCGCTCCCGAGGCATCGCTGCGGTATTGTTTTGGATCACCTTCCGATCGGAGAACGACATGCCGATTCCGTTCACTGCAAACCGGCTCAAATCGCTCAACGAAATATCGAACTGCACACAGTACATCTGGTTCGCCTGCAACTTTTCCGTGAGCTGGGTTTCTACGTAAGAACGGGTCAGCTTCGGATCCTTCGAGTAGGCACGGAAACCGATGTAGGTCTCGCCTTGGGAGGCTTCCTGCATGCCGTACATGTTCGATGGAACGCTGATTTTCAAGTTCTTAACCCCTGGCGCAAAGACGTCGAGCGGGGTCATGTTCGCGGGATACCACTCTGCTTGCAGATCAGCAAACATCCCGGGATTCTTCAGTCGCTTGAAGTCGATTTCTTCGAAGCTGGGGTTGCTCACCAGGTTCGGATTTTCGTCTTGGGCGGTTGCGGCGAGTGGCTGCGCCACTGCCCAAATCCCTGCTGCAATCGCCACTGCCGCGCACGTGCGGCTGGCAAACGAACGAAAGAACTGCTTCATAGTATAAGAATCGGGAGGTGCAAGGTAACGCGAATCCGGAAATCACACTCCGTGCCAAAACCGCACCCCCTCAGTGCAGGATCTTGAAGACGGCTTCACGGAGCAGCATCCCGTCCTCGACCGTGGCATTTCCTTGGCCTTTCGACTTGCGGTCCGCTTCCCGGAGGTAGCCGAAAATCCGCCCCACCTTCGCGACGGGATAGTGCCGGGCGGCCTCGGCAAACGAGCGCACCGCGAACGGCGGACACCCCATCGCCGCCGCGGCCGTGCCCTGGGATTTGTCCTTCAGGCCGTGGTAGATGTACAGCTTCGCAAAAAACGAGGCGAGCACCGGCGCCACCATGGCCACGGGATGGTCCTTCGGGTTCGCCTCAAAGTATTTGACGATGCGGGT
>JBMTYE010000240.1:0-3012 GCA_049454255.1 Flavobacteriales bacterium | reverse complement strand
TCACCTTCGGGTCGACGGTCGGCGTGGTGGAAGTTTGGGCCGTAAGGCCGAAAGCGATAAACAACATGAAAACCCCTAGAAGTCCGCGTGTGAAGCCGTTTAACATCTTCATGGGGAAAAGGTACAATGACACATTCACCCCACCACCACGCTGGTCATCGTCAGCGATCCGCCCACGTGCGCGTCGTTGAAGAGCCGCACGTCGTCCTGTTCGGTGCGCAGGCCCATGGTGTAGAGGAGCGGGAGGTAGTGTTCGGGAGTGGGGATGGCGAGCGAGAAGGCCTTGCCGCGTGAGCGGATGGTGGCCAGGCTGCCCGTATCTCCTTTGAGAATGAGTTCGTTGATGGTGTTCCGGGCCTCTTCTGCCCAGCCGTAGGCGTAGCCGTCGACGTGCAGCTTGTCCCACGCCACCAGGCCGAGGTTGTGAACGATGTTGCCGCTGCCCACGATGAGGACACCGCGTTCGCGGAGCGCGCGGAGTTCGGCGGCGAGCGCAAGGTGTCCGGCGGGATCGAGTTGGGTGTCGAGACTGAGCTGCACGACCGGAATGTCCGCATCCGGGTAGAGGTGGCGCAGCACCGACCAGGCGCCGTGGTCGAGGCCCCACGCGTGGTCGTCTTCGATAAGGGTTTTGCGTGCCAAATCGCGCACCTCCCCCGCGAGCAGCGGATCCCCGAGGGCAGGGTACTGCACTGCGTAGAGTTCGGGAGGGAAGCCTTTGAAATCGTGGATGGTGCGCGGCTGCGGCATCGCGGTCACCCGGGTCCCGCGGGTTTCCCAATGGGCCGACACGCACACGATGCCCCGGGGACGCGGAATCCGTTCTGCCACTTCCCGGAATCCCCGAACGAAGTCATTTTCCTCGATGGCGTTCATGGGACTTCCGTGTCCGAGGAAGAGCACCGGCATGGGCGGGGTGTAGGGCAGGCCGCTGACAAACCCTTTGAGCCGTGCAAGCGTTCCTAAAAAGGGGACCACTGCGAGCGTCTTCAAGAACCGGTCTCTGCGCATGGCCTAAAGTTCAGCAATCCCGCGAGCAGCGCTCCCTTTTTCACTCAATTTGGCCCACCCCCTCAACCTCGCCCTCATTCACACTCTTCCCCGAACTCCCCGAGGAAGACCAGCAGGTCCGAAACGCCCGTCGTGCCGTCCCCGTCGAAGTCGCCAGGGCAGTCGCCCGTGCACGGGAATCCGCCGAGGAAGAGCAGTAAGTCGCTGACATTCACCACTCCGCTGCTGTCCAAATCCGTCGGGCACGCGCCACAACCGGCGAAGGTGCACGATCCGTCGTTCGCGGCGGCGATGGGATTGAAATTGCACGCCGTCGGGTCCATGCAGCCCGGATACGCGCCGTCTGCGCACAGGCCTAGCGGGGTCACATGTACGGAGTAGGAGGCGCCCGTCGACCCCGACCAGCCGTTCGCAAGGGTGAGGGACCACAAGCCGGCGCCCGGCAACGGGTCCTCGAGCAAGACGGTGGTGGTGTAGGTCCCCGCGGCCTCGGTTTGCCACGAAGCCGGCGCCGCACCCACCGACGGGCAGCCGGAGGGCGAGTCGTACCCGGCCCATTCGATGCAGGTCCCGTCCGGCGCCGTGAAGATGAGCGTGCATTCGCTGGCCCAGCTGTAGTTCGCGCTCGTGGGACTGAAGTTCAGGGTGAGTCCCCAGCCCTCGAGGGCGCCGTACCCCTCGAAGTAGTTCGGGGGCGACGGAACGCCGCCGGCCAGCGTCGCGGCCTGCGTCAGCACCAGCGCGCAGTTGCACGGCTCGCCGGCCGGCGCGAAGGCACACGTGCCGTCGTCCACCGTCGCCGTGGCGTCGAAGTTGCAGGCGAGCGGAGCCGTGCATCCGGAGCAGGAGTCGCCGTCCCCGGCGCACACCCCGCAGACGTCGAGGACCCCGCACGAGCCGTCGTCCACCGTCGCTTCGGCGTCGAAGTTGCAGGCGGCAGGGTCCGTGCAGCCGTACAGGGAGCAGTTCGACCCGGTGGGACCGCAGGATTGCATGCACCATGCCCCGTCGACGATACCGGGCACGAGTGCGTGCTCGATGACCGTCGGGTGGAATTCCAGCACGACCGAACCGCCGGCGATGGCATGGCAGTAGCTCATGATGGTGCCGGTGGTGGGGGCGGGGGCGTTGACGTACCCGCCGCAATCGCCTTCGAGGTTTGCACAGTTGTCGATGGGACCGCCTGGCCAACCGCACCAGTGGGTGTGGTTTGCACCGAAGTTGTGGCCGAGTTCGTGGGCGACGACCTGCAGATTCCAGGCATAGGTGGGCAGGGCGTACTGGGAGCCGGCGTCCATGGCGGAGCTGAAGCCCACCGCGTAGGCCGGCATGCAGGCCACATCGAGGTACGCGATGCCGCCGGTGCCCGTGTTCGTGCGCCGAGTCATGAGGTGCACGAGGTCGCGGGAAATACCGGTGAGGTCGGGATGCGTTTGCCATGTCTGCTGCAGGCTGCCGATCATGCCGGGCGCATTGCCCACAAAAGCCGCGTACGGGTCGGTCGTTTCCCAGAGGTGGATGTAGGAGGGTTGGATGTTGACCAAACCACCCAACTCCGCCACATACACCGCATTCACCCCCGCAAGAGCCGCCAGGGCCCACTCGACGGCAGCACCGCAATTCCCCCCGAATGTCCCCAGCGTGTACGCATCGATGTCGATGGCCACCTCGACACACAGGCCGCCCCCGCGCTCAGCCCCGCCCCCCGCTGGGGCGCGCTGCCGATCCGGCAATCCCATGGCCCGCACCGGTCCCTCGGGGGTGCCGCAGCCCAAATCCCGGCCAGGCCCCGGCGACGGCACCCGAAACACGGCCCCCACCGCCCCCTCCCCGCGCCCCCACGGCGCCACCTCATACGCCGTCCCTCCCACGGTCACCACCCCCTGCAGTCCGCCCCGCGTCACCAGCAGCGCCCCTCGGCCACCCCTCACCACGCGGTACGCCTGCAACTCCGGCACCACCCCCTCTTCCACAGTCCGCCCGTCCCGCCCCGTGCGCCCC
>JBMTYE010000239.1:0-3053 GCA_049454255.1 Flavobacteriales bacterium | reverse complement strand
GTGGGCGACGTCCGGGTAGGGTGCGGTGGGGGGTTTGGGGCGCCGCCTCGGCGCACTCCCCCTCCTGGGCAGCCTTCACCGCCGCAATGCCCGCCGGCTGAAGCATCCCCATCTGGTCCAACTCTTTGATCGCTATGCCACGTACAACGGCTCCGACCCGTTCCGTGCGCCGGCGATGCTGCTGGCCATCCCGCATCTCGAGCACGGCCTCGGGACCTACCTTCCGGAAGGCGGGATGGGAGCCATCTCGCGCCACCTGCATGCCCTCGGCGAAGCGCTTGGCGTAGACTTTCAGTTTTCAACGCCGGTGGAGCGCATCCTGCACGCCGGCGGACGGGTCGAAGGGGTCGCGTGTGCAGACGGCCGCATCTTTCGTGCGGAAACCGTCGTGTCGAATGCGGACATCCATCCGACCTACCGTTCTCTGCTGCCCGACCTTCCCGCCCCCGAGCGCATCCTGCAGGCCGAACGCTCGACGTCCGGTCTCATCCTGTACCTCGGGGTACGTGGCGTTTTTCCGGAGCTACACGTCCACAACCTGTTTTTCAGTTCCGACTACCGCTCAGAATTCCACCGCATCCGAACGGAAGGCGATCCCGGTGACGACCCCACGGTCTACCTCAACATCACCTCGGTCGCGGAACCGGCGGATGCGCCACCGGGATGTTCGAACTTCTTCGTGATGGTGAATGTGCAGGCCGGTGCCTTAGAGACCGAAGCCGATGTAGCACGGGTACGCGGAGCAGCCATCGACCGGTTGTCGCGCGCGCTCGGCACCGACGTGGCGTCCCGCATCGAGGCCGAAGACGTCCTCACGCCACACCTCATTCAAGCCCGCACATCCTCCTGGAAAGGAGCGCTTTACGGAGCATCATCGAACAGTGCTGCGGCCGCGTTTTTGCGGCACCGGAACCGGAGCACCGGGCTGCGCGGCCTGTACGTCGTGGGCGGTTCCGTGCATCCGGGTGGAGGCATTCCATTGTGTCTGATGGGGGCAAAAATTGTATCCGATCTTCTCGATGTTCACGCTTAATCGCCTCGCATTGTGGATTCCGCTCGTCCTGCATACTGTGGGGACCGTGGGGATCTTAGCGGGCTATGCGCCGCTGTTCTTAGGATTGACGGCGCTGAATTTGCTGGTGTGCGGTGCCGTCGTGCTTACTGCGGCCCGGGAACAGGCGTCGTGGGGGTGGGTCGTGGGGGCGGTCGGAGGCTTTGTGGCCGAGGTCGTGGGGGTGAATACCGGGCTGCTCTTCGGCGACTATGCTTACGGGGAGGGACTGGGACCGCATGTAGCGGGGGTGCCTGTGCTCCTGGGTTTGTTGTGGTTGCTGATGCTCGAGGGGGGAGCGGGATGGGCGCGGAAGTGGGGGGTCCGGGGACGGTGGGGAGTGGCCGCCGTGGGAGCGACGCTGATGACCGCGGTGGACGGCTTGCTGGAGCCCGTCGCGGTGCAGGCCGGGTGGTGGGTTTGGGGCGGGGGGACGCCGCCGTGGACGAATTACGCAAGCTGGTGGGGGGTGTCGTTCCTGTTGCTCGCTGCACAGCCCGCGCGGCCCGGGGAGCAGGCGCACGCCGCACCCGCTCGACTCTTGCTCATCTTTGCTGTGTTTTTCTGCCTGCTCAACCTGTTCCCATGGACACGCTGATTCCCTTTCTGGTTCCGACCCTGATTGTGGTCGCCACGTTCTTTGCGATGGAGGGCGTCGCCTGGCTCGCCCACAAATACCTCATGCACGGCGCCATGTGGTACTTCCACGAAGACCACCACACCCACGGTCCTGGCTTCTTCGAAAAGAACGATGCCTTCTTTTTGATTTTCGCGATTCCGAGCGCTCTGTGCTTCATCACCGGAGCGATGGCCGGTGGAGATTTTCGCATCTGGATAGGTTCAGGAATTGCGTTATATGGTTTGGCCTATTTCCTTGTACACGATGTGTTTATACACCAAAGATTCAAGTGGTTTAGAACCTCTGAAAACGCCTATATGCTCGCCATCCGTCGGGCACACAAGGTCCACCACAAGCACCTGACGAAGGAAGACGGCGAGTGCTTCGGCATGCTTTTCGTCCCGCGCAAGTACCTCCGCGAGGCCCGTGCGACGCTCGCTTCGCGAAAGCACCCAGAGGCATGAAAGGCCTCTACCTCGCGGTAAATGCCGCCGTGCTCCTACCGCCGCTTCTGATGAGCTTCGACCGTAAAGTGAACTTCGCCTCGACCTGGAAGGCCTTTCTCCCGGCGAATCTTCTCGTAGCCGCCGCCTTCGTCGCGTGGGATGCGTGGTTCACGGCGCGCGGGATTTGGGGATTCAATCCGGACTACCTGGTGGGCCTTGAGCTGGGCGGACTGCCGCTCGAGGAAGTTCTCTTCTTTCTCTGCATTCCGTACGCCTCCGTTTTCACCTACGCAGTCCTGAAGGCCTATGCGCCGAGAGATCCGCTGCGGTGGGGCCATGCATCGGTGAGCCTTGTCGCAGCAGCGGTGTGCCTGGCCGTCGCCATCGCCCACCCGGGCAGGTGGTATACCGTCTCGGCAGCGTCGCTCACGGCCGTGTTCCTCGGCTGGGCGCTGCTGGCCCAAACGCCGTACATGGGCCGCCTGTGGTTCACCTTTTTCGTACTCCTTGTGCCCTTTGTGGTAACGAACGGGGTGCTGACTGGGGTGAGGTTTTGGGAGTATCCCCTGATGCACCATGCCCCTGAACAGGTCGTGGACCACATCGTGTGGTACGCAAACCCGCACACGACCGGTTGGCGCATCTTCTCCATGCCGGTGGACGACCTGATCTACGGATTCCTCCTCATCGGACTCAACGTGGCCCTGTACGAGCGCTTCAGCCGCCGGACTGCGCCCTACTGAGCGGAAGTGGTGAACCGTGCGCGCAGCGGCCGGTGGTCGCTGAGCTCTTCGTCGAGGGTGACGAAACTGCGGGCCGTGAGGGATGGCGAATGCAGGATGTAGTCGATGCGCAACGGCGGCAAATCGCCGATGTAGGTCCCGCCCAGACCTTCACCCCCGGCCGCAAAAGCATCCTCCAGCATGTCGAACCGGTG
>JBMTYE010000238.1:0-3068 GCA_049454255.1 Flavobacteriales bacterium | reverse complement strand
CCGTACGCCGGTCGCCCGCGACGGGGTGTTTACGACCCGGCGGGAGGTGGTGCGGACGGATGTGGAAGGTGAGGTCGGCGGGATGCGGGTCAGTGGATTTGCCTCGTTTACACGGTATTGGAGGGGCCGGCGGACGTACTCGCGGGACCTGGTGGATCTGAGCCGGGAACCGCTGTACGCCGAGGGCATGAACGACACGGCGGAGTTCCGGACGTGGCAGAGCCGGGCGTCGGTGGTCCGGCCGTTCGGGGAGCGGCTCGAAGCGTCGCTCGGATACGACGTCAGCCGGGAAGTGGCGTCGGGCAGCCGCCTCGGCGTGGACCGGCCGGCGATGCAGCAGGCGGCCCTCTTCGGATCCTTGGAATGGCGGCCGACTCCCCGGCTCATCGTGCGGCCCGGGGTGCGCGCGGAATACAACGCGGTGTTTGGCGCGCCGGTCGTGCCGTCCCTACATGTCAAGTGGTCCCGCGGTAGCCACGCGGTCCGGGCATCGTACGCCAGGGGATTCCGCGCGCCGGAACTCAAAGAACTCTACTTCCGCTTCGTCGACTTCAACCACAACATCCAGGGAAATCCTGAACTCGAGGCCGAGTTTTCGAACAGTTTCACAGCGAGTTACACCCTGCGGAAGCTCACGGAACGGGCGCTCATTTCGCCCAGCGTCCGGCTGTTCCACAACGAGGTCGTGCAGCTCATCGACCTGGCGTTGGTCGATTCAGAGACCCAGTCGTACACGTACATCAACCTCGGCCAAGTGCGCACAGCGGGCATCGGGCTCGGCCTCGAGCGGTCGGGCGATCGGGCCTCGTGGCGCGTCCAAGCTACCGGAGTCGACCGCCAGACGTGGTTCGAGACCGACGGCACGCCCGAGGGCAACCGGTCGCTTCAGGCCTCCGCCTCGTGCGATGTGCGGATTCCGGGGGAGGTGGTGCTGACGGCCCAAACCAACTACGCCCACAACGAAACCATCGTCCAGCCGGACGGAACAGGAGGGTGGGCCCAAGCCACCCTCAGCCCCATCACGCTCGTCTCCCTGTATGCCGCCCGCTCGTGGCTCGACGGCAGACTGGCGGTGACAGGCGGTGTAGACAACCTCCTCGGCGCCACGACCCGCACCCTATCGGGGGAGACGGTCGGAACGGGAGGCATCCACAGCGCTGCCGCCGGTTCCCAGCCGGTTTCGCTCGGTCGGAATTTCCGTTTCACACTCCAGTTCACTTTCTGATGCAGCGTTCTCTCGCCCGCTCTTCCGCACACGCTGTCGCAGTGGCCCTAGTGCTTCTTGCGATGGCCGGCTGCCGCAAGGAAGAGGTTGCGCTCGAAGCGGAGCTGGTCGAAACGATCAACCTGAACGACCTCTACGGCAACCGCACGGCGACGGTCCACCTCGGCGCGGGGTATGCGGTGCAGGCCTATTATAGTTTGGCCCACGACTCGCTCGTGGGCGTATACGACAAGTATGCCTGGGATGTGGCCCTCACCCACGATGCTGCGCCGCAGTTGCTGCTCAACTCGTCCATCCCTGGCCTGCGGATTGCCCGTGCGCCGGGCGGCTGGGAAGATCCGGTGGACGCGGCTGCGCTGGTGTGGGAATACGATTTGCCGAGCCGCCAGCCAGAGGATTTGGCCATCGGAGGCACGTGGCAGCAGGTGCTCGTTGTCGACCGGGGGCTCGATGCGGCTGGGGTGTCGCGTGGCCAGGTGAAAATGCTGCTGACTGCGGAGGGGGCGGGTTGGACGCTCCGTACCGCGGCCCTCGACGGCACCGGCGAGGCGGTCTTCTCGGCGGAGCTCGACCCTACGTATGGGGCGACGTATTGGTCCCTCGACGCCGGGGCCGTGCTGGCCGCCCCGCCGCGCGATTCCTGGGATCTGCTGTTCACGTCGTACCTCTTCCGGTTCGATTCCGAGGCCGACCCGTTCCCGTACCAAGTCACCGGCGTGTTGCTGAATCCCGACGGACGGCGAGCAGTGCGCCTCGACGGAGTCCCCTTTGCCGACGTGGTCCGCACGCCTGAACTCGAAGCTGCCCTGTCCGACGACGCGGATGCCATCGGCTACGATTGGAAAACCTACGACTTCGAGGAGGGCTACGCGGTCACCCCCGACCTATCTTTTGCCGTGGAATGCGGCGAATTTGGTATCCGAGCCCTGACCTTCACGGGCTTCGTCAACAGCCTCGGGGAACCCGGCTCGCCGGCCTTCACCCACCGGCTGCTCCCCTAAGTTCGCAGGGTGATGGCCTTCGCGTAACAAACACGGAGGTCATTCGTCCCACGGGCATGACGGTCGACGCCTTCAACGGCTGCGTAGACGCCTTTGCCGATGGTCTGTACCGGTTCGCCCTTTCGGTCACTGCCGATGCGCAGGATGCCGAAGATGCGGTCCAGGACGCCTTCGAACGGCTTTGGACGCGGCGGCACGACGTCGACCCGGCGAAAACGAAGAGCTACCTGTTTACCACCGTGCACCACCGCTGCATCGACCTATTGCGCCGCCGCCGCCCGAAGTCGCCCCTCGACCCCGGACACGCCGTTGCACCCGAGGTCCCCGCACACGATGTGCAGGTCATCCTCCACCGGGCACTCTCCGAACTCTCTGAAGTCCAGCGCTCTGTGGTTTTGCTGCGCGACTACGAGGGCTACAGCTATGGCGAAATCGCCGACATCACCGGCCTCACCCTCGACCAGGTCCGCGTATCCATCTTCCGCGGCCGTCGCGCGCTCCAAACCGCCCTCGGCCCCATCGACGCCCTCCTATGAACCGCCGCCGTCCCCCCTTCGACCCCGCGGACCGCGGTCCCTTCCTCACGCCGCCCGACCTCCCTCCCCGGTCGTGGTCTCACCTCAAGCGCACCCCTTCAGCCCCCGAAGCCGTCCTCACCCCCGATCCCACCCTGCGCCACCCCGATCGCACCCGCCTCTACCGCATCGCCCGTCCCACAGCCCCCGGCCCTGCGCGTACTGCACGAATTCGACCTTCCTTCGCCGCAGTCGCCTCCATCGCCGCAGTCCTGTTCCTGGCAGTAGGCACCGGCTGGTGGCTCCTCCACCCGCCCACCTCCCCCA
>JBMTYE010000237.1:0-3072 GCA_049454255.1 Flavobacteriales bacterium | reverse complement strand
GCTTTGGGTTCCTCCCATCATAAACCCGATGATGCCGGCCGCGACGAAGAACCCGTTTACATCGTTTACGAAGGCGTATGCATAAATGCAGACGCCTACCCAAACGGTCAGACAAACCGCTAGGGTGCGTAGGTTCCCGATGCGGCTGCTGAGCCAAGCCATGAGAAAGGCCCCGGGAATGGCAAGCAGCTGAACGGCGATGATGGCGACGATGAGCTGGGTGTCGCTGAGCTTGACTTCCTTGATGCCGAAGGAGGAGGCCATGAGCATGATGGTTTGGACCGCCATCGACACGATGAAGAAGCTCATCAGGTAGCGCTTGAGGGTGGGCTGACTCCGGAGTTCTCGAGCGACGCCGCGCAACTCAGCAAACCCGTGCATGAGCAAGTTTCCTTCTGAAGTTCGTCCATAGGGATTCCGCGGCAGGCGGCGGAAGGCCGGCTGGGCCCAAGCGATCCACCACACCCCGACCAGCACGAAGGCCCAACGGGTCGTGTGTTTGCCGATGCCCATGATCATGGCCAGGCAGATAAGAAGCAGTATCAAACTTCCGAGGTACCCCATCACGTAGCCGCGGGCCCCCAGCCGATCGTGGTCTTCCCGCGGAGCGATTTCCGGCAAAAAGGCATTGTAAAACCCGAGACTCCCCCAAAACCCTATGTTCGCCACGAACAGCGCGGCCATACTCCATTCCAAATGCTCGGGATTGAAGGCGGCGAGGCTAGCACAAGCAAGGCTACCCACGACTGCAAACACCTTCATAAACAGCAACTTCTTCCCAGCATAATCGGCCATCCCACTCAACAGCGGGCTCAGAATGATCACCACTACGAACGAGGCTGCGAGCACATAGCTGTACAGCTGGGTGTTGATGAACGACGTTCCGAGAAAGTCCACCCGGTCGCTGACGACAGCCCCGCTTGCATCGCGTGTGGTCGTGACAGCATTGTAAAAGATGGGGAAGATGGCGGTGGTGATGACCAGCGAGTACACGCTGTTCGCCCAATCGTACATCGTCCACGCGCGTTGCGTGCGCGGATCTGTTGCTACGGCCACATGGGTGTGCTCCATGGGGGGGCAATATACAGCCCGTGTCCGAGCGAGGCGGGTTAACTTTGCCTGCGCATGGAACCGATTTACGACGTGGCGGTGGTAGGGGGCGGCATCGTGGGGGCAGCGACCCTGTACCGGTTGCAGTCCCGCTATCCGGACCTCCGCATGGTTTTGGTCGAAAAAGAAGCCCTCCTGGCGGACCACCAAACCGGCCACAACTCCGGGGTCATTCACAGCGGTTTGTACTATCCGCCCGGCTCGCTGAAGGCGAAAAACTGCGTGCTCGGCCGTCGAGCCCTGGTCGAATTCGCCCGCACGCACAAGATTCCGCACGATGTGTGCGGCAAGGTGGTCGTGGCCGCAGACACCTCCGAGCTTCCGATGCTCGAGAAGATCCATGGCATCGGACAGGCAAATGGCATCGAAGGACTTGAACGCATCGATGCGGATGGGCTGCGCCAAATCGAGCCCCACTGCCGCGGCGTCGCTGCCCTACACGTCGCCTGCACGGGCATCATCGACTTCCGGGCGGCCACTGCCCGCATGGTGGAAATCGCCACCTCGCTGCAGCCTGGGAGTGCCCTCCGGCTCGGCGAAGAGGTGCAGTCCATCGAACGGGATGGCGACCTCACCGTCTTGCGCACCTCCCGCGGCACGCTTCGCACCCGCGTGCTCATCGCCTGCGCCGGCCTGCACGCCGACCGCATTGCCCGCAAAGACGGCGTGGCATTGCGGGAGCGGGTGGTCGGATTCCGGGGTGACTACTACGAACTGACCCACGAGGCGCGCCACAAGGTGCGCCACCTGATCTACCCGGTCCCGAACCCGGCCTTCCCCTTCCTCGGCGTCCACTTCACGCGGATGACGAACGGCGAAATCGAATGCGGCCCAAACGCCGTTTTCACGTTCAAGCGGGAAGGCTACGGCAAGACGGACTTCGACCTTCGGGATACAGTAGATGCCCTGAGCTATGCAGGAACGTGGCGCTTGTTCTTCGGGAATATGGCCTTCGGCATCAACGAATACCGGCGCGCATTTTCGAAGCGGTTGTTCTTGAAAACCCTTCAGCGGCTGGTGCCTTCGCTTACGTCCGAGGATTTGGTGCCGGGTCGATCTGGGGTGCGGGCTTTGCTGCTCGCCTCAGACGGCGACACGCGCGATGACTTCCGCATCGAAACGACGGACCGCAGCATACATGTGCTCAATGCGCCCTCGCCTGCAGCCACGGCCTCGCTGGCAATCGGGGACTACATCGCTGATCTATACACGGAACGCTTCGCTCACGCGGAGCAAAACATGCACTAAATGAAAAGCCCTCTAGCGATGGCTAGAGGGCTCCTCGATGGTTCTGGCAAGGTAGAGGCTCGTCGTCGAGCTACTCTACATCCATACGGTTCGCAACCTCGGGGCTGCGAATAGGATTACTGCTTCTTCTCGGGCTTCGTCGAGCCTTTGCCACATGCCGCGCCTGAAGCACCGCTGCAGCATCCGCTTGACTTGCCTTCCGCAGCGGTTGCTCCGCCCTTGCTGCAGCATCCGCCAGCAGCTTGGCTACCGCTCTTGCCGCACGATGCGCCGGCAGCTTGTTCTTTCGACTGGGCCGCTCCACCTGTTGCTGGGGCATCCGTGCCGCCCTTCACTTGGCCCACACGGGCACTCCGCTGGGAGGTCGCTGCAGCTGTTTTGCCTTGTGGAGCCTCCTCTTTCTTCTTCTCTACGGTCTCGGAAGTGGCCTTTCCGGGCTTGCCAGCGGCTTCAGTCTGGGCATTTACTCCGAAAGCGATGAACGCGAAAGCGCTCAGAATCAGGAACTTCTTCATGTCTAATAAGGATGGATGATTTCAGGGGTTTAAGATAGGAGAAATCCTTGTTTCAGCCAAGTGTTTACGTATTTTTGTCGCCCCGATACAGGCAGCGGCCTAGGGGAATGGAGAGGTGGCAGAGTGGTAATGCAGCAGCCTGCTAAGCTGTGACCGAGTATCTTGGTCCCTGGGTTCGAGTCCCAGTCTCTCCGCAAAA
>JBMTYE010000236.1:0-3087 GCA_049454255.1 Flavobacteriales bacterium | reverse complement strand
GACCATCGGTGTTGACTACAACAACTTCCTCGCTGGTGGTGAGTTGACCATCACGGATGGTGCGTGGTTCGTAGTTCCTACTGACGTTCAGGCTGTCGCAGAAGCAGGCAACCGCGTACTCCTCATGCAATTGACCACCGACGGTGTGGCCACCGGCGTGTTGAACCTCCAGGGCTGGGATGGTGAAGGCAACTCGTGGCGCGCCCACGACCTGACCTTCACTTCGACGAATGCTCAGGTGTTCGGCTGCACCGACCAGGCTGCTGCGAACTTCAACCCGGCTGCGACCTACAACGACGGTACGTGCGCTGGTGCGAACAACGGACCCTCGAACGGCTTGACGAACTTCGACGGGACCACCGCGTGGAACATCTTCCCGAACCCTGTGTTCGAGAGCACGTTCTCGGTGTCCTTCGACCGTGAGTTGAACCTCGGCGGAGAAAACATGGTCCTCGAAGTGTCTGACATGACCGGTAAGATGGTGATGTCGCAAGAGATTGCTCAGGAGAACGTTGTCGGTGGCAACCGGATCGTAGTGAAGCACAGCCTCGCCGCTGGCAACTACACCGTTGCAGTGAAACACGCGAAGTTCTCAGACGCTCAGACGATTGTGGTTACCCGCTAATCGATTGAAACGAGACATTTAAAAAGGGGGCTCCGGCCCCCTTTTTTTGTGTCCAAACGCAGGGACCTCCTGTACCTTGCGCCCATGGGAATTCGAAGCGTTACTTGGGTCGTGGGTGCAGGGGTGATGGCATAGTTCTCCGCGTGTGGAATTCGCGTTCCGGTGGGTTCAGCTGGCCTTTCGCTCAAAGGAGCACCGATGTGGGGCCATGTGGACATGCGTTCAGCATGGTTGCAGGTGGGAGTTACCGGACAAGGGGAGGTGACCTGTGTGGTTTGGCCCCTGGATTCCGTCGGTATGCCTCGGGAGTTTCATCCGAGCGAAATCGATGTGCGCTTCGGCACAGCCAAATTTGAACTCTACGACCTCGAGCCAGGAACGCGCTATGCGGCCTTGCTCCGCGATGGAACCCGAGTGCTTTCGGACACACTACGCATCCGAACCCAGGTGCTGTGGGATTACCGTATGGATCCGCCGCCGTTCAAATTGCTTGCAGGAAGTTGTGCATTCTTGAACGAGCCAGAATACGATCGGCCCGGGCGCGCGTACGGCGGGGAGTATGGCATTTTCACCTCGATGGCAGCGGAGCAGCCCGACATGATGCTCTGGCTCGGCGACAACATCTACCTGCGCGAGGTGGATTTCGGAAGCATCACGGGGTACCGGCACCGGTACGACCAGGCACGGGCACTGCCTGAATTGAAGGCCCTGTGGTCAGCGTGTCCACATTATGCGATTTGGGACGACCACGACTACGGTCCGAACGATTGCGATGGCGCGTGGATCCACAAGGATTGGGCACTCGAAGCCTTCAAGGCCTACTGGCCAAATCCCGGATACGGAGTTGCGGACCGCGTGGAAGGGATTGCCACGGCCTTTCGCTTCAGTGATGTGGACTTCTTTTTGCTGGACAACCGATGGAATCGGGTGAATGCAGGAACAAAGACGGGCACGCCCCAAGTCCTCGGGTCAGACCAAATCGACTGGCTCATCGCCAGTTTGCGCACCAGCCGAGCGCCTTTTAAACTCATCGCAGTGGGAGGCCAGGTCCTGTCGGATGCCGCGATCTACGAAAACCTGGCAAACTATCCCGAAGAACGCAGCGCACTTCTCGAGCGCATCGCTGCTGAAGGCATCAAGGGGGTGGTGTTCCTCACAGGAGATCGCCACAACACCGAACTCACTCGGGCGGAGCTGCCAGGAGGCTTGGTCGTGTATGATTTGACACTCAGCCCCTTGACCAGCACGGCACACGACCATACCGAGGAACCGAACACCTTGCGCGTCCCCGAGACGATGGTCGGAGAGCGGAACTACGGAGTGCTCACCTTCAGCGGCCCGCGGAAAGACCGGGTGCTCGCCATTCAGGTGAAGAAGGTCGATGGGGCAATCCTGTGGGAACGCACGATTCGGGCAACCGAACTCGCATCCCCCCGGTGATTACCACTCATCCTCCATCCACGACTCTTTGAACTTCGGGCGCTGATCTATTTTAATCAAATAGGCCACCCCATCGAAGTTCATGCGAACAGCCCGGTAGATGAGCTTTTTGTTCGGGACTTCGAATTCAAAGGCCACGTCATCGTATCCCTCGGGGTACATCGCGTGGAAAGCGCTCCGGAGGGCTTCCGGCAGCTTTTTGTAGGAGATGATCAGGTTGCGCATGGGTCAACTGCTTGGATCTTGCCCGCTCTACGCAAGGGGTGGCCTTCGGGTTTCAAGCGGCAATGCGGAGTACCTTCGGGCCTATGGACGGAGCTTCACTTTTCGACGTGCGGAAGGACTATTCTTCGCGGCGACTGACCCGGGAGAATTTGGCGAAAACGCCGTGGGAACAGCTCGACGCTTGGCTTGCCGAAGCGGCCGAAGTTGATCCTGAGGACTACAATGCTGTGCACCTGGCTACAGTAGGTCCGGACGGCATGCCATCGGGGAGGGTGGTGCTTGCACGCGGCGTGTCGCCGGAGGGCATCACCTTTTACACAAACTACCGGTCGGCGAAAGGACAAGAGCTCGCGGCAGCCCCACGCGCTGCGATGACGTTTTTTTGGAAGGAGCTTGAACGCCAAATCCGCATCCAAGGCATCGTTTCGCGGGTTCCGGAAGCGGAGAGCGATGCCTACTTCGCAAGCCGTCCCCGGTCGAGTCAACTCGGGGCATGGGCTTCTGAACAAAGTGCGCGAGTCCCGGACAACGAAACGCTTGAGTCTCGATTGGAGGCGGTAGAGCGGCGCTTTGCGGACACCGATCGGATTCCGCGTCCGTCGGATTGGGGAGGATTTCGGCTCAGCTTCGGGACGATGGAGTGCTGGCAAGGCAGACCTTCCCGTCTGCACGACCGCTGGAAGTACGTGCTCTCGGACGGTCGTTGGCAGGCCCTACAGCTGTTTCCCTGAGCTTTAAGCCACTACTTCGAGGAGGAGGCCTTTGAGGTAGGCTCCCTCAGGATGAGCACAGCTGAC
>JBMTYE010000235.1:0-3106 GCA_049454255.1 Flavobacteriales bacterium | reverse complement strand
CGGGCCGTGCGTTTCCGCCGCCGCTTTTTTCCAGTCCGGACCAGCCAGCCCGGCAGCACGAGAAAGCCCACCACGAGGTACGGGGCATAGGTGAACAGGCGCCACACCACCGCTACCGCCGCCAGATACGCCGGCCCCGTCAGGTCGCCGAGGAACGCCGGCAGCGCGAGCTCCGCAAAGCCGCTTGACCCCGGGGTGGGCGAGAACAGCAAGGTCAGCCACATGATGAGCTGGCGGCCGAGCACCGCGGCATGCGGTACCGAGGCGAAAAAGACGAGCAGTACCGCGTTCAAGGTCAGAAAGCGGCCGGTCCAGCTGAGTGCCGTCGCGCCGAAGGCCTTCCACCAAAATCCGGCCGTCGCCCCGCGCATCGCCTCGCCGGCCAGCACGAGTTCACCGCCCCAGCGCTCCATCCTCGGCTTCCAGCGCCGCGCAGGCCCCCAATCCACCAGCCTCACCATGAGTGCCGCAGCCTTCTGCGGATTCCGCACGATGCCCCACCAGACCAGGGTGGTGAATCCCGCAATGATGCCGTAAGCAGTCCAAAAGACTACCGGAATCGATGCATTGCCCCAGGCGGCGAGCTCTCCGACTTCAGGAAAGACCTTGCCGCCCAAGAGGTACACGGCCAGCAGCGCCAGCGGCACGGAGACGAGGTAAAACAGCTCATCGAGCATCGATGCGACGAACACGGTGGAAAGGCTGCGGCCCATCGCCATGCCTTGGCGGTTGAAAATCAGCACCGCCACGGCCGAGCCTCCCGCCGCGCTCGGGGTAATCGCCGAGGCCAGCTCCCAAAGCACAGTTCCTTCGAAGCTCGCCCGCCACGACAAGGTGCCGCCGCTGAGCACCCGCAGCCGGTAGATGTAGCTGAAGTCGCGGAGAATCACGCAGCAGCAGGCGAGCACCACGCCGAGGGTGGCCCGTGGCGTCCACCGGAAGGTCCGCAGCAGGTCGCCTTGGGTCGTGCCGCTGGCGTCGACCGGGCTGTTCCACGTCGAACTGAGCATCCACGCGGCGATCCCGAGGCCGATGGCGATGGGGACGATTGCCTTCCACCCCTTGAAGAAGCGCTGCAGCGCGTCCGGGCCTTCGCGCCGGGCGGGCAGGAACCGCAGGGAGCCGCGGAGGGCTTTGCGGGGCAGGCGCATCGGGGAGGGCAGGCGGCGCGGCATGGCGTGAAGGTACTGCGGCAGTGGGGTTGCGGCTCAGGCGTACACGCGCGTTCCTTCCGTGCAGTTCGTGCACATGGCGATGCTCGAGCGGTCGGCGAACAGGGTCCGGCGAAACGCCGCGTACGCCTCGCCGCGCCAAATCTCCCGAAACGGCTCCGTGCCCACCCTGCCCACGACGTGGTGGGCGTCCTTGTCAAAGCAGCACGGCACCACCCGGCCGTCCCACGTGACCACGGCGCCCTGCCACATCCGCCAGCACCGGCTCGCCAGGGGGTTGCGGAGGCGCCACGTGCCGTCGGCGGACCGGTCGTACCGCCTCAGCCGGGGGTCTTCGGTGAGGAGGGGGTGGCCGTCGTGGGGGGTGTCGATTTGGGCCGTCTTGATGACCCACTCGTCTACCCCGGCGCGGCGGGCTGTCTCTGCCAGCTGCGGCACCTCATGGGCGTTCGGGCCGACGGCTAAAAACTGCCAAACCACCTGCGGCCCCCGCCCCCCCGCTCGGCGCTTGGCCTCCACAATCGCCGCCGTTCCGTCCATCACCTTGTCCAGCCGCCCGCCCCGCCGGTACGCCGCGTACGTCTCCTGCGTCAGCCCGTCCACCGCCACGATCAGCCGATCTAATCCGCTCTCCACCAGCGCTTCCGCCCGCTCCTGCGTCAAAAAGTGCGCATTCGTCGACGTCGACACATACACCCGATGCCGCTTGCAGGCCGCCACGAGCTCCGGAAACTGGGGGTGCAGCATCGGCTCGCCCTGGTGGTACAAGCTCACGTACACGAGCGTCGCACCGGCCTCGTCCAGCACCCCTTCAAGCACCTCCGGCGCAAGCATGCCTGTGGGCCGGGTGAACGACCGCAACCCCGACGGACACTCAGGACAGCGCAAATTGCACGAGGTCGTCGGCTCGATCGACAGCGACATCGGCCCTCCGGCGATGCGCACGTCTCGCCCGCCTGACGCGCTGGCCCGCAGGTAACTCGCCCGCAACAGTGCGAGGTTGCGCAACCGGCGGGGGGTCAGGGGGAGGAGGCGGCGGAGGCGGTCGGAGAGCATGGAGTTTACAGTTTACGCGGCTGCGCCGCTGGTTTGCAGTTTTCAGTTTGCAGTTTTCAGTTTTCAGTTCATAGTTACAACCCTTCGTCCTCAACCTCGTTCTCGTTCTGCGAGGCGCAGCCGCGCCAGGGTTTACCTTAGGCGCATGATTTTAATCGCGGACACGTTGCTGTCGGAGGAAGTGTTCGATGAGCACTTTGTCTGTGATTTGGCCAAATGCAAAGGCGCCTGCTGCGTGGAGGGGGAAAGCGGCGCTCCACTCGAGGAGTCGGAAATCGCGGCCATCGAGGCGGTGTTCGAGGTGGTGCGGCCGCTGCTTTCGCCCGAGGCCCTTGCGGAAATCGAGCGGACGGGGTTCTTCGAGGTGGACGACGACGGGGATTTTGTGACGCCCACCGTCCACGGAAAGGCCTGTGTTTATGCCACCTTCGATGCCGACGGCACGGCGAAGTGCGCCTTTGAACAGGTTTGGCGCAGCGGCAAATCGAACTTTCCGAAGCCCATCAGCTGCCACCTGTACCCCATTCGACTTCGCACGCTTCCGGACTATGTGGCGCTGAATTACCACCGCTGGCCCATTTGCGACGCGGCCCGGACGTGTGGGGCGGCGCACAAGGTGTCGGTGCTCGAGTTTTGTCGGACGGCGTTGGAGCGGCGGTTTGGCGCGGCATGGTACCGGGAGGCCGCGGATGCGCTCGAGGTGTGGCGCGCGGAAGGCCGATGATGCAGGTGCTTCGGGTGTGGTGGGTGCTGGCGTTTGCTGGTTTTGCAGTCCGCTCCGCGGCCCAAACCCTCGTCCCGCTCCCCGCCCTCTCCTCGCCCGACCACGACATCGCCATCGGTTGGGACGGTACTTCGCTCTATGTGAACCGGATTGC
>JBMTYE010000234.1:0-3107 GCA_049454255.1 Flavobacteriales bacterium | reverse complement strand
GATCGCGGAGGTTCGGGATGAACCGGATGGCCTCACCCGTGGACTTCATCTCAGGTCCGAGTTCCTTGTTCACTTCCGGGAACTTCTCGTAGCTGAACACCGGAATTTTCACGGCATAGCCTTCGAGGTGCGGGCGGTGCGGCAGATCCCGCAGCTTCGACACCCCGAGCATCACGCGGGTGGCGTGGTTGACGTACGGCTCGCCGTAGGCTTTCGCGATGAAGGGGACCGTCCGCGAGGCGCGTGGGTTCGCTTCGATGATGAAGACCTCGTCGTTGAGGACCGCGAACTGGATGTTGATCAGGCCCACCGTTTTGAGCGCCAGTGCGATGCGGCGGGTGTAGTCCTCGATGGCCGTGATGACGAGGTCGCCGAGGTTGTACGGCGGGAGCACGGCGTAGCTGTCGCCCGAGTGGATGCCGGCGGGCTCGATGTGCTGCATGATGCCGATGATGCGCACTTCCTCGCCGTCGCAGATGGCGTCGGCCTCGCACTCGATCGCCCCGTCGAGGTAGTGGTCGAGCAGGACCTTGTTCTCCGGCATGTCCCGGAAGATGTCCACCACGTGGCGCTCGAGCTCCTCTTCGTTGATGACGATTTTCATGCGTTGGCCGCCCAGCACGTAGGAAGGGCGGACCAGCAAGGGGAATCCCAGCTCGCGGCTGAGCTCGATGGCCTCTTCTGCGTCCTGGACCACCCCGAACCGGGGATACGGAACCCCGTTTTCGCGCAGAAGGTTCGAGAAGCTGCCGCGGTCTTCCGCGAGGTCGAGGGCACGGTAGGAGGTGCCGAGGATGGGGATGCCGAAGCGGTCGAGCTTCTCGGCGAGCTTGAGAGCCGTTTGGCCCCCTAACTGCACAATCACCCCGTCCGGACGCTCGTGCAGGATGATGTCGTAAATGTGCTCCCAAAACACCGGCTCGAAGTACAGCTTGTCTGCTGTGTCTGAATCCGTCGAGACCGTTTCTGGGTTGCAGTTGATCATGATGGCCTCGAACCCGGCCTCGCGCGCCGCCAGCACCCCGTGGACACAGCAGTAGTCGAATTCGATGCCCTGGCCGATGCGGTTCGGGCCGCTGCCGAGGACCACGACCTTGCGGCGGTCCGTCCGGATGCTCTCGTTTTCGTCCTCGAACGTCGAGTAGTAGTACGGCGTGGCGGCCGGGAACTCCGCCGCGCAGGTATCGACGAGCTTGTAGGTCCGCCGGATGTCGAGGGCGATGCGGCGGTCGTGCACTTCGCTCTCGAGGCAGCCGAAGAGGTGGGCGAGCTGGCGGTCGGCGTAGCCCTTGCGTTTCGCCTCGAGGAGGAGCGCCCGGGGAACGTCGCCGACGCGGTACTGAGCGAGCTCCTCCTCGAGGTGCACGAGCTCCTCAATCGCCCGCAAGAACCACGGGTCGATCCGCGTGAGTTCCTGCACCTTGCGCATCGGGATGCCCAGCTTGAACGCGTCGTGGATGTGGAACAGCCGGTTCCAACTGGGATGCGCCAAAGACTTGAAGATGGCGTCTTGGTCGCGGAGTTCCTTGCCGTCGGCGCCGAGGCCGTTGCGGCCCACTTCGAGGGATTGGCAGGCCTTCTGGAGGGCTTCCTGGAACGACCGCCCGATGGCCATCACCTCGCCCACAGACTTCATTTGCAGGCCCACCTCGCGGTTCGAGCCGGGGAACTTATCGAAGTTCCACCGAGGAATCTTGACCACCACATAGTCCAGCGTCGGCTCGAACATCGCCGAGGTGGAGGCGGTGATGGGGTTCATCAGCTCGTTCAGGTGGTAGCCGATGGCGAGCTTCGCCGCGATTTTCGCGATGGGATAGCCAGTGGCCTTCGAGGCGAGGGCGCTCGAGCGGCTGACCCGGGGGTTGATTTCGATGGCGAGGATGTCCTCGCGCTCGTCAGGCGAGACCGCGAACTGCACGTTGCACCCGCCGGCGAAATCCCCGATGGACCGCATCATGCGGATGGCCATGTCCCGCATCCGCTGGTAGGTCGTGTCGCTGAGCGTCATGGCCGGAGCCACCGTGATGGAGTCGCCGGTGTGGACGCCCATCGGGTCGAAGTTCTCGATGGAGCACACGATGGTCACGTTGTCGTTTGCATCGCGCAGCAGCTCGAGCTCGTACTCCTTCCAGCCCATGACCGCCTTGTCGATCATCACCTCGTGGATGGGGCTGAGGTGCAGGCCGCGGGTCAGTGCCGCTTCGAAGTCTTGCTTGTCGTAGACGATGGCCGCGCCGCTCCCCCCGAGCGTGTACGAAGGCCGAATGCACAGCGGAAATCCGAAGGCCTGGGCGGCCTCCTTGCCCTCGAGGAAGCTCTTCGCCGTGGCTTGCGGCGCCATCCCGATGCCGAGTTCGCCCATGAGGAGGCGGAATTTCTCCCGGTTCTCCGTGATTTCGATGGCGGCGATGTCCACCCCGATCATCCGGACGCCATACTCTTCCCAGAGGCCGAGTTCATCGCACTGGATGCAGAGGTTGAGCGCCGTTTGGCCCCCCATGGTCGGAAGCACCGCGTCGATGTGGTGCTTCTGCAGGATACGCTCGATGGAGGCCGGTTCCAGCGGCTCGAGGTACACATGGTCGGCCACCATGGGGTCCGTCATGATGGTTGCCGGATTCGAGTTGATCAGCACCACCTCGATGCCTTCCGCGCGCAGGGCCCGCGACGCTTGCGAACCGCTGTAGTCGAACTCGCACGCTTGTCCGATGACGATGGGGCCGCTTCCGATGAGGAGAATCGACCGGATACTCTTGTCCTTGGGCATTTTTTTTTTACCCGGGCGCTCAGAGCACCAGGTGACCTGCGTCGACCGGGAAGAGGGGGGAAGAATCCGGAGCGTAAAAGTACATGTCCGTCTGCGCCCGGGCCAAACGCAGTTTTCCACAATCCGCCCCGCGCGTCCGAACTTCGCCCCATGGAATTCTGTCCATCCGACCGCAGGGCACCGCGTCACGTCGTGGAAATCGAGGGGTGGAGGTATGAGTATGCGGTGTTTGAGAACGAGATTGAGAACGAGATTGAGATTGAGGACGGGATTGAGATTGAGGGTGGGGACGGAGTAAGACGGAGGACGGTGGTGGCATTGCACGGGTTCGCGCGGTGTG
>JBMTYE010000233.1:0-3124 GCA_049454255.1 Flavobacteriales bacterium | reverse complement strand
CAGGTTGAGGGCGAGGTTGTTTGATCGGCCGTTTGAGAAGCTGAAGAATACCCCGTAATCGTCGAGCAAGAAGTTCTGGTATGACAGGGCCGCCTGCATGACGAACCAGTCGTCGGGTTTGCGCCACCGCTGCCCGAAGCCCACCTGAAGGCCCATGATTTCCATGGATTGGCGACCTTCGTTGATGACCCCGTCGATTTTGCGGGCTTGACCGTGCGACTGGATGGACCTCCAGGCTGAAAAGCTCAGGGCATTCGGTTTGCTCCCGCCGAGCCACGGCTCCGTGAAGCTCAGGTTGTAGCTCTGGAAGTAGAGCCCGTTCGATTGGGCCCGGATGCTCAGGCGCTGACCGTCTCCCGTCGGAATGGGAGCCCACGCGCCCCGTCGGAACATGTTGCGCGCCGAGAAGTTGTTGAACGAAATCCCGAGGGTTCCGACCACACGGCCGCCGCCGAAGCCGCCGCTGAGCTCGATTTGGTCCGACGGCTTCTCTTCCACAGTGTAGGCGATATCCACCGTTCCGGTCTCCGGATGCTGGGTCGGGACGATTCCGAAGGCCTCCGGATTGAAGTAGTTCAGCGTCGCGAGTTCGCGCTGGGTGCGGATGATGTTTGTCCGGCTGAACAGGTCGCCGGGCCGGGTGCGGATTTCGCGGTGAATGACGTGGTCGTTCGTCTTCGTGTTGCCGTCGACCGTCACCTTGCCGATGCGGAATTGCTTGCCTTCGAACATGCGCACCTCGATGTCGATGGTGTCGTTTTCGATGCGGATTTCCACCGGCATGGCCTGGAAGGTCAGGTAGCCGTCGTCCTGGTAGAGCGAACTGAGGTCCCCGCCCTTCGGATCCATGAAGACCCGTTCTTCGAGGCGTTGGAGGTCGTACACCTCGCCTTTGCGGATTCCCACGAGGCTGTCGAGCTGGCCGGAGCGGTATTTTGTATTGCCCGTGAAGGTGATGTCTCCGAAGTGGAACCGGGTGCCCTCGTCGATTTGGAGGGCCAGGCCGATGCGCCCGTCGGGCGTGCGCCAAATCGAATCCCGCACAACCCGCGCATTCCGGAAGCCCTCGGCATTGTACAGCGCCACGACCTGTTCGCGCGAGGTCTCAAACGTTCCCTCTTCGAACTTCGACGCCTTGAACAACCGGTACCACCGCGCCTCCTTCGTGTCCTTCATGGCCCGTCGCACCCGGTCGGGGTCGATTTGGCTCCCCCCCTGCAGCGCAATCTCGCCGATGCGAATCTTCTCGCCCTTGTCGATGGCGATGACCAGCCGCGCGCCGTTCGCAAACCCCTCGTCCGCTTCCTGCCGGATGTCGATACGCGCGTCCCAAAATCCCTTCTCGACATAGTGGTCCCGCAACCGCTTGCGCGCCGTGGCAATCACGTTTTCGTTCACGATGCGGCCCGTCAGCAGCTCGATTTTGCCCCGAAGTGTCTCCTGCTCCGACCGGCTCACCCCCTCGAAGGTATAACGCGTCAGGCGCGGCAACTCCTGCACCCGGATGACCAAATACACCTCTTCCCCCCGCCGTTCCGCCACCTCGATCGAGATATCGCCGAAGAGGTCTTGGTCCCACAGGTTGTGGATAGCCTGCGAGATCTTGATGCCCGGGACCTCAATCGAACTGCCGACCTCAAGCGCACTGAACAACTTGATGGCCTGCACGTCGGTGTGCTCTGCCCCGACGACGGAAAGTCCGGCGAGTGTATAGCGCTGCGGAGTGGTTTGGCACCACCCGGTTCCTACGAGCGCCGCGGCGAGCAGCATGACGAATACCTTCCTGATCATGGGTGTGGCGCCGTGCTGTGGTTCGTATCGAGCAACCCTCCGAACCGCCGTTCGCGGTGCTGGAAATCGCGGATGGCGTCCTGGAAATGCTCTTTTCGAAAGTCCGGCCAAAGCACCGGAGTGAAGTGAAACTCTGCGTAGGCGAGCTGCCAAAGGAGAAAATTGCTGATGCGGTGCTCCCCACTGGTGCGAATCATGAGCTCCGGGTCAGGGATTCCTGCTGTGGAGAGGTGGCGGTCCACCGCCGCTGCATCGATGTCTTCCGGAGGCAGGCCGTCGCGCACAAGTGCCCGGATCGCCTCGACCAGTTCCCATTTTCCGCTGTAACTCAGGGCAAGGACCAGGTCGAGTCCCTGGAGATGCTGTGTCCTGCTCTCGGCTTCCCGCAACTGCATTCTGCACCGCTCCGGCAGTGCCTCGAGATCCCCGATGGTCCGGAGCCGAACCCCTTTGCCCGCCAAATCGTCCACTTCACGCACCAACGTATCCACCAGCAAATCCATCAATGCATCCACCTCTTCTTGAGGTCTGTTCCAGTTTTCTGTACTGAAGGCATACAAGGTCAAATACCGTACGCCCGTCTCGAGCGCAGTTTCTACTGCCGAACGCACCGACTCCACGCCGTGCAAGTGGCCGTGCACCCGTTCCTTTCCACGCAAATGCGCCCAGCGGCCATTGCCATCCATGATGATGGCCACATGCTGAGGAACCCGATTTGGATCGATTCCCACCGCCTGCAGCCGTACCGAACGATCTGAAACTCCCTCCTCCCTCCCGGTCATTGGTACACGCATGTCGTGGGTTTCTTGCTTACCCGAAAGCACAAAGAAGCGGTAACAAATCCGTAAGCATCATCTTTTCCTGGATCACCCCGTTGGAGGCCCGCCACCTGTTCCCGTCCGCTTGGCAACGCAATCATTCGCTCTGCAAAAGATGCCGCGAGATCTCCCTTTTCTGCTCGCAACACGCGAACATCCGCATAGGACGTACTGACGTCATCCAGATAATCGTTCCAAGTTTTCCGGACACCCCATTCGACGTTGAAAGCTACTGCTGGGCCGACATTGACCTTAAAGCCGAACCCCATCGGAAGCGAAACCCCAGCGGTAGCATAGGGCCGAATGCCGCGCGCTTCCCCCCATGTCGTGCCTTGACCCTCAGTCCCTAAAGGCTGCAAAGCATACCAGACACCATCGATTTCGCCCTCAGGCATGTGCGAATACACTGCAATACCTGTGAACAAATACGCTCCTACACGGTCATCCGGATTGCCGAGGCGGTGGTCCAAATAATTCAACTCCACTAGCGCTCCATACTCGGTAATGCGATTTCG
>JBMTYE010000232.1:0-3136 GCA_049454255.1 Flavobacteriales bacterium | reverse complement strand
AAGGACTGCACTGCGATTTCGCGTGCTTGCTTTACAACAGTCACGTAGTGAACAAGTTGCCGAAAGCCACCGTCCGGAAAATCATCACCGACGCTGTCGCGATTGAAAAGGAATTCATCTGCGAAGCACTTCCGGTCCGCCTGATCGGGATGAACTCCGATTTGATGAGCCAGTACATCGAATTCGTGGCCGACCGCCTGCTCGTGGAGCTCGGCCTCGACAAGGAATACAATGTCTCAAATCCGTTCGATTTCATGGACATGATCTCCCTGCAAGGCAAGACGAACTTCTTCGAAAAGCGCGTAGGTGAGTACCAAAAAGCCGGCGTCCTGAACAAGGGCTCCGAAGAATCGTCTGGCTTCTCCCTCGACGCTGAGTTCTAAGTTTCTGTCCTCCTTTTTCATTTTCACTCTCTGTCCATGCACGTAATCAAGCGAGACGGCCGCCGCGAGCCCGTCCAGTTCGACAAAATCACTGCGCGCATCAAGAAACTGTGTTACGGGCTCCACGAGTCGGTGGACCCCGTGAAGGTTGCGATGCGTGTCATCGAGGGGGTGTACGACGGTGTCACCACTACGGAACTCGACAACCTCGCTGCGGAAGTGGCGGCAACGAACGCGGTGAGTCATCCGGACTACGCGAGTTTGGCCAGCCGCATCGCAGTCTCGAACCTGCACAAATCGACACGGAAATCGTTCGCAGAAACCCTGCACGAACTGTACACCTACGTCGACCCCGTCACCGGTTCGAATGCCAGCCTGATTGCGGACGACGTGATGGATATCGTGCGCGAGCACGGGGATTTTTTGGATTCCCAAATCATCTACGACCGCGACTTCAACTACGACTACTTCGGCTTCAAGACGCTCGAGCGCTCCTACCTGCTGAAGCTCAATGGCCGCATCGCGGAACGTCCGCAGCACATGCTCATGCGGGTCGCGGTCGGCATCCACAAAGACGACCTCGATGCCGTCGCTGAGACCTACCACATGATGAGCGAGGGCTGGTTCACCCACGCCACGCCCACCCTCTTCAACTCCGGCACCCCCAAACCCCAAATGTCCAGCTGCTTCCTCCTGACCATGAAGGAAGACAGCATCAGCGGCATCTACGACACCCTCAAGCAGTGTGCGAAGATTTCGCAGAATGCCGGTGGCATCGGGCTCGCCATCCACGACATCCGCGCTACGGGATCGTACATCCGCGGCACAAACGGCACATCGAACGGCATCGTTCCCATGCTGCGCGTGTTCAACGATACCGCACGCTACGTCGACCAAGGCGGCGGAAAGCGCAAGGGGTCGTTTGCTATCTACATCGAGCCCTGGCACGCAGACATCTACGACTTCCTTGACCTCAAGAAAAACCACGGCAAGGAAGAGCAGCGGGCGCGCGACCTGTTCTATGCCCTCTGGATTCCGGACCTCTTCATGAAGCGGGTCGAGGAGAACGGAGAATGGACCCTGATGTGCCCGAACGAATGCCCAGGCCTGGCAGACGTGCACAGCGAAGCGTTCGAAGCCCTCTACACGAAGTACGAATCCGAGGGGAAGGGCCGCAAGACCGTGAAAGCCCAGGACCTGTGGTTCAAGGTGCTCGAATCCCAAATCGAGACCGGAACCCCTTACATGCTGTTCAAAGACGCGGCGAACCGCAAATCGAACCAGCAAAACCTCGGCACCATCCGCTCCTCGAACCTCTGCACGGAGATCATCGAGTATACGGCACCGGACGAGGTGGCGGTCTGCAACCTCGCTTCCATCGCCCTGCCGAAGTTCGTGACCGAGACCGGGTTCGACCACGACAAGCTGTTCGAGGTCACCTACCGGGTCACGAAGAACCTGAACCGCATCATCGACCGGAACTACTACCCGATTCCGGAAGCACGCAACTCGAACATGCGCCACCGTCCCATCGGCATCGGTGTTCAAGGGCTGGCAGATGCGTTCATCCTGCTGCGCCACCCGTTCGACTCCGAAGAGGCACGGGCGCTCAACCGGGAGATCTTCGAGACGATTTACTACGCAGCAGCCACGGCGTCGAAGGATTTGGCCCGGGCGGAAGGTCCCTACGAAAGCTTCGCTGGATCTCCCGCTTCCCAGGGCATCCTGCAGTTCGACATGTGGAATGTGACGCCCACCGCCCGGTGGGAATGGGATGTGCTCAAGGAAGAAATCAAGACGCATGGCCTGCGGAACTCCCTGCTGCTCGCGCCCATGCCTACGGCTTCGACCGCGCAGGTTCTCGGGAACAATGAGTGCTTCGAGCCCTACACTTCGAACATCTACACCCGCCGCGTGCTCTCCGGCGAGTTCATCATCGTCAACAAGCACCTGCTGCGGGATTTGACCCGCCTCGGCTTGTGGAACGAGGACATGAAGAACCGCATCATCGCGGCGAACGGGTCCATCCAGCACATCGACGACATCCCAGAGAACCTCAAGGCGCTGTACCGCACCGCGTGGGAAATTCCCCAGCGTTCGCTCATCGACATGTCCGCGGACCGCGGGGCTTTCATCTGCCAATCGCAGTCGCTCAACGTGTTCATGGAGAATGTGAACGCGGCGAAGCTGACCTCCATGCACTTCTACTCGTGGAAGAAGGGCCTGAAGACGGGCATGTACTACCTGCGCACGAAAGCGGCCACGGATGCCATCAAGTTCACCGTAGACAAGCGGTACAAGAGCGCACCCATCTCAGCCACAACTCCAGAAGTCGCTGCTCCAGCGGTGCAGCCGGTCGCCCCCACGACCATCGGACACGAGCAAGCAGCCATGGCCTGTTCCATCGAGAACGGTCCGGACTGCGAAATGTGCAGCGGTTGATCTCGGCCTGAACCCATGGCCACCCCGACCCGCTCTGGCACTCACTTCCGCATCGGTTCGGCGGGGGACAGTACTTCCATCGCAGCAGCTCGCCGGGTGCGCGGCCTGCTCGAATCCTTCGGACACGGTGGCAGTGTGCAGGTCGATCCGACCGCCACAGTGGCAAGTGTCCTTGCCGGGTGTGCCCGGGGTGACTGTGACATCGCTGTGGTGCCGTGCGGTGGGGAGAACTTGGCTGCAGAGCTTACCTCGGTGGCAGTTCTCGACCGGGGTGCGGCAGGATTCGTTTGGGTGGCAGACGATGTGGCCGA
>JBMTYE010000231.1:0-3138 GCA_049454255.1 Flavobacteriales bacterium | reverse complement strand
GGCTGCCGCACCCGTTCTCGTTATCGTTCTCAAACTGCGGCGCGCAGCGTCGCCCGTCCTCAATCAACGGCGCTTAGCCGTTGAGCATGACGGGCATGACGAGCATGAGGATGTCTTCGCCAGCTTCGTCGGGCTCGGAGGGGCGGATGATGCCCGCGCGGTTCGGGGCGCTCATCTCGAGGGAGATCTCCGTGGAGGAGAGGTTGTTGAGCATGTCGATCAGGAAGCGGCTGTTGAAGCCGATTTCCAAATCGTCGCCGGTGTACGAGCAGCTCAGGCGTTCGATGGCTTCGTTTGCGAAGTCGAGGTCTTCCGCACTGACGAAGAGCTCGTTGCCGGCGATTTTCAGGCGGACCTGGTGCGTCGTTTTGTTCGCGAAGATGGAGACCCGGCGAATCGAGGCAAGGAAGTCCGTGCGGTTGATGACCATCTTGAAAGGATTCTCCTTCGGGATGACGGCCTCGTAGTTCGGGTACTTGCCCTCGATGAGGCGGCAGTGGATGGTCACGCCGTCGAAGGAGAACCGCGCATTCGATTCGGTGTAGCCCAGGGCGATGGTGTCGGCGGAGGCCGCAGCAGTCTTCAGCAGGAGCAACGGCTTCTTCGGGACGATAAACGACGCCGATTCTGCCGCGCCGAGGTCCGTGCGGGCGTACCGCACGAGGCGGTGGGCGTCGGTGGCCACGAAGCGCACGGAATCCGGGTAAAACTCGAAGAACAGACCGGACATCACCGGACGCAGGTCGTCGTTGCCCGTAGCGAAGAGGGTGCGAGAAATGGCGCCGATGAGGGCGGATCCCGGGATGTCCAGGGCATGCTGGCCCTCGAGTTCGGGCGTCTTCGGGAATTCATCGCCGTTCGCACCGGTGAGCCGGTACTTGCCCGCGTCGCTGACGAGCTCGACCGCAAACGTCTTCGGATCTGCCTTGATGGTCAGCGGAATATCCGGGAACGCCTTGAGGATGTCGATGAGCATCTTCGCCGGAATGGCGATGGCTCCCGTGTCCTCCGTGCGCACTTCGATGCGCGTGGTCATGGTCGTTTCCAGGTCGCTGGCGCTGATAACCGCCTCGCCGGGGCCCAGTTCGAAGAGGAAGTTGTCGAGGATGGGAAGCGCACTGCTGCTGCTCAAAACCCCACTCAATGCCGTCAACTTGCGCAGCAGAAGGCTGCTCGATACGATGAAATGCATGGTCCGAAGGTAGCGCGCGGCAAGCGAAGGGCCCTGCATTTCGGGCACGCCTTTTTTCCACATTTGGTCAGACTTTTTTCTAACTTGCTCCACATGAAACAGCTTCGGATTTGGGGTTTTGCCGTGTTGGCAACCGCTTCGCTGGCCGCCACGGCCCAAACTTCCCCCTCACTGACTACTGCTCCGACCGCTCCAGCGCTCGAGGAAAACGCGGCCGACGCTGCGGTCGACATCGATTTGGTCATCACTTCTGCGACGTCGCGCGAGGATTTGGCCACGATGCAAAAAGACCTTTACCCGAAGGGCGTCAAGTTCCACTACTCGAACATCGCGTGGGCAGACGGTCGCCTGACCGACATCCTCGTGCACGTTTCCACCGTTGCCGGCAAGGACGCGCAAGCGGAATTCAACGGCATCGCCGCGGACCAAGAGATCCGCCTCGTCGTCCGCGGTGCCGGTGACGCGCAGCAGATCTGCCTCGGCTCCGACTGCGACCGGAAGTTCCCGCGCCGC
Organism: Flavobacteriales bacterium; assembly: GCA_049454255.1. GTDB lineage: Bacteria > Bacteroidota > Bacteroidia > Flavobacteriales_D > Sanyastnellaceae > CAMCYM01. Next base: position 1,433 of record JBMTYE010000231.1, on the reverse strand, counting down.
GACTGATTTTCAACGACTTATGTTGAGTTCAGGCGGCCCAGTTAGGGCTGCCTGAAATGCTGCGACCGGGTGGCAGCGACGGCCTCGACCGCCTCAGCCACGCGCGCGGGTGCAATGCGCGTAGCACATTCAAAGTGTCCGAGCGGGCACGCCGTGTGTCCATGCACGCCACACGGCCGGCAGGCAAGTTCCTCCTCTACCGCCACCGATCCCGGCGCGCGCGGCCCGAACCCGAAGGCCGGAACGGTCGATAGGAACAGCGCCACCGTGGGGCAGCCCACGCTGCTGGCGATGTGCACCGGGCCGCTGTCGTTTGCGATGAGGGCGGCCGCGCCCTTGAGCAGGGCGGCCGTGCCGAGGATGCTGGTGCGGGCGATGGACGCCCCGCCGATGCCGTCGGCGATGCGCTCGAGCAGGTCGCGGTCCCCCGGCCCGCCGATGAGCACCACGGGCCGCGCGAAATCCGCCGCTTTCAGGAGGCGACCCAGCTCCACCCAGCGGGCTTCCGGCCATTGTTTGGTCGTCCAAACGCTTGCCGGCGCCAGCACCACCGGAGCCGGACCCGCCAGCCACGGCGCGGCCTCGGCTTCGTGGTGCGGTGTGGGGTGGAGTTTAGGGTTGAGCTTGAGGTTGAGGTTGGGGTCAGGGGGGAGGAGGTCGAGGAGGCGGTCGACTTCGTGGCGGCCGTCGCCGAGGATGTGGGGAACCCGCCGGTGGAAGGTCCAGGCGAGCGGATGCGTGGCGTAGCCGATGCGCTCGGAAGCGCCCGACAGCAGCGCGAGAATGCCCGAGGAGGCGTGCCGTTGGATGAGGACTGCGGTGTCGTAGCGACCGCGGAGGGACCAGCCGAGCGAGAGGAGGCGGAAGTAGCGGGCTGGCTTTGATTTGGCCCAAACATGCACCTCCCCCACCCACGGATGGCCCTCGAACACGGCCTCGTTCCCCGCCCGAACGACGATCCCGATCCGGTCGTCCGGGAAGCGCGCGTGCCACGCCTCGAGCGCAGCCGTCGCGAGGACCACGTCGCCGAGAAAGGCGGTCTGGATGAACACAACGCGGCGGGCCATGGCAGCGAAGATAGCCCGCCGCGCGGCCTACCTTCGCGGCATGCCGAGGTACATCGGAATCGACTGGGGTGCCGTGCGCACCGGACTCGCCGCCACCGACCGCGACTGCATCATCGCCTCGCCCCTGAAAACGGTGCCCACCGCCACCCTCTTCGACGAACTCACCCGGCTCGTCGCCGCCGAAGCCTGCGCGGGCTTCGTGGTGGGCATGCCCGGCGCGCTCGTTCACGCCTCCGCGGGCTCTGACGCACACAGCCGACCGGGCATCGAGGCCTGTGTCGCGGAACTGAACCGCCGCTTCCCTTCCCTCCCCGTCCACCTCGTAGATGAAGGGTTCAGCAGCCGCGAGGCGCGGCTTTCGCTGGT
>JBMTYE010000230.1:0-3140 GCA_049454255.1 Flavobacteriales bacterium | reverse complement strand
ACCAGTGACCTCTACCATGTCAAGGTAGCGCTCTAACCAGCTGAGCTAAATGCCCGTCAGCTGAACCTCCCATCGGAGGGGCGACAAAGGTAGGGAAATCTACCCGTTCCCGCCACTCTGGAGAGGTTAGTATTCTTCGTCGTCGCCGTCGTGGTCGCCGTCCTTTGAGGCGTTGTCGTCGTCCTCGTCGTCCTCGTCGTCGTCTTCGGCGTTTGAGCGGGCTGGACGTTCCGTCTCTTCCTCGGCATCGTCATCGCCCCCGTCACCCGTGTTGCCGTCCACGGCGACTTCGAAGTTGTCGTCGGTGGCGTCCTCGAGCACCTCGATCATCTCGTCGTCGATGCGGAACAGGTAAATCGTATCTTCGGTCTTGACCTCGAGTGCCCGGAGGTATTTGCCGTTCGGCATGGACAGCACCTGCAGGTCGTCATCGCCAAATCCTTCGGGGAAGGCCTTCGCGATGAGCTCGATGTGCATCGGCGTGATGTTCGTGTAATTCTTGATGACGCGTTTCATGGAAGTGCGTTTACCAGTTGAGCAGCCAGCCGAAGACGAGGGGAGCCACGATGGTCGCGTCGGACTCGATGATGAACCGGGGGGTGTCGACCCCGAGTTTGCCCCAGGTGATCTTTTCGTTCGGAACGGCCCCGGAGTAGCTGCCGTAGCTCGTGGTGCTGTCGGAAATTTGGCAGAAATAGCCCCACAGCGGCACCTCGTCCCGCTGCAAATCCTGGTGGAGCATGGGAACTACGCAAATGGGGAAATCGCCTGCGATGCCGCCCCCGATTTGGAAGAACCCGATGGTGCAGTCGCGGGTGGTCTCGGTATACCAGTCGGCAAGCCAAATCATGTACTCGATCCCACTCTTCACCGTCGCTGGCTTCACGTCGCCCGCGATGCAGTGGGCAGCGAAGATGTTGCCCAGCGTGCTGTCTTCCCAACCGGGCACGATGATGGGCAGGTTTTTCTCTGCTGCAGCGACCATCCAGCTGTCTGCGGGGTCGATCTCGTAGTACTGCTCGAGGACGCCGCTGCGAAGGGCTTCGTAAAAGAACTCGTGCGGAAAGCGACGCTCGCCGGCCGCTTCCGCGCGTTGCCACAGATCGACGAGGTGCTTCTCGAGCCGACGAAAGGCCTCATGTTCTGGGATGCAGGTGTCGGTTACCCGGTTCATGCCGCGCTCCAGCAGGGCCACTTCCTCCGCTGGCGTGAGGTCGCGGTAGTTCGGGACCCGCGCGTAGTGGCTATGGGCCACCAGGTTCATCACGTCCTCCTCGAGATTCGCCCCAGTACAGCTGATGATGTGCACCTTGTCCTGGCGGATCATTTCCGCGAGACTCCGTCCTAACTCCGCCGTGGACATGGCCCCGGCGAGCGTGACCATCATCTTACCCCCCGCTGTGAGGTGCTGTTCGTAGCCTTGAGCGGCGTCTTGGATGACGGCTGAGTTGAAGTGGCGGTAGTGCCGTTCGACGAAGGGGCGGATGAATCCGGACATGGGTGCAAGCTAGGGTGCGGAAGATGGGTTAGGAAACCGCCCGGGTCATTGCCGGGTCGGCGTGGGGGGGACTTTGCGTTTTTTAGGAGCGTCCGGCTCGATGTTGAGCCCGCGTACATCGATTTCTGCAGCCTCGTACCCGGCCTTCGGGGGCGGGGGTGGCGCGGTCGTCATGTCGTAGCCGAGGAGCGTCAGCATTTGGTTTGCCGTTTGCTCTTCGGAGAACACTTCGAAGGTCAGGGCATCTTCGGCGTCGCGGTCGATGAGCACGTGCTTCAAACCGGGAATCAAGCAGTGGTGCACGCCGCCGTGTCCGCCGATGTTGTCCTGGTAGGCACCGGTGTTGAAGAAGCCGATGTAGAGGTCGTCGTTCGTCTTGAACTTCGGCAAATAGATGGCGTTCAGGTGCTGCTCGGAGTTGTAGTAGTCGTCGCTGTCGCACGTCAAACCGCCGAGGAAGACCCGTTCGTAGTTCGATTCCCACCGGTTCACGGGCAGCATGAGGAATCGGCGGTTGATGGCCCAAGTGTCCGGGAGGGTCGTCATGAACGAGGAGTCGATGATGTTCCAGGCTTCTCGGTCGTTTTGCGCCTTTTGGTACAACACCTTGAACAACGTTCCCCCCGCCTCTCCGACGGTAAACGACCCAAACTCCGTGTAAATGTCCGGCTCAGGCACGCCATTTTCTTCGCACGCGGACTTGACGGCCTCGAGGATGGCCTCCACCATGTACGCGTAATCGTAGTGGAAGGCGAGCGAGTTCTTGATGGGCAAGCCGCCGCCGATGTTGAGCGCGGTCAGGTGCGGACACACCTTGCGGAGGTCGCAGTAGACTTTCAACGCCTTGTTCAGCTCATTCCAGTAATATGCCGTATCCCGGATGCCCGTGTTCACAAAGAAGTGGAGCATCCGAAGCCGCATGAACGGGTGGTGTTCGATGCGCTCGCGGTAAAACGGCATGATGCGCTTGTAGCCGATACCGAGCCGCGAGGTGTAGAATTCGAACTTCGGCTCTTCTTCCGAGGCGATGCGCAGCCCCACATCGAGGGGTTCGCGGATGGCCGCGTTGAGTTTGGCGAACTCCTGTTCGTTGTCGAGGATGGGCAGGATGCCGGTAAAGCCCTCGCTGTGCATGCGGACGATGCGGTCGATGTAGGCCTCCGTTTTGAACCCGTTGCAGATGACCGTCGAGGTCCGCTCGAACACGCCTTTCCGCTCGAGCGCCATGACGATGTCGAGGTCGAACGGAGCACTGGTCTCGAGGTGGGCACCGTGCTTGAGCACTTCCTCGGTGATGTGCCGGAAGTGCGAGCTCTTCGTGACGTAGCAGTAGTGGTAGGCCCCCTTGTAATCGAGCTTTTCCATGGCACTGCGGAACCAGCCGTGCGCCAGGCGGATGTTCTCGCCCACCTTCGGGAGGTAGGTGAAGCGCAGGGGTGTGCCAAACCGGTCAATCAACTCCCGCAACGGGATGCCGTGGAAGGAGAGTTGGCCTTTCGGATCTAATTGAAATTCGGGCTGGGGCCAGTCGAACGTCTGTTCGATGAGGTCGAGGTATTTCAGTTTCATCTGAGCGAGCGTGAATGGGTGTTTAAGTCATCCGGCGACCACCGGAATCAGGGGGCGGAAAGAAGGCCCCCGG
>JBMTYE010000229.1:0-3165 GCA_049454255.1 Flavobacteriales bacterium | reverse complement strand
TGACCCGGTCCGCAATGCCCAACGCAGCTGCCCGCGCTTCGAGGTCAGCCCGCAACGGTCCTGCGCCGACAAGCCGCAGGGCGACCGGTTCGCGGGCCGTCGCGGCCACCCGGGCAAAGGCCTCGAGCAGGAGGTCGGTTCCGTAGATGGGCGCCAGGCCTTTGACCGTGCCGAAGGTGAAGGGGCGGGCGGAGCCGTCGGGGTTTGTGCGCGGCCGGCGGTCGGGACGGGCGAGGGCGACACAGTCCACACCGAAGGGAATGACCTCGGTGGGCGTTCGGGTCCAGCGCCGGGTTTCAGCGGCCATCGCCTCCGAGGTGCTGAAGATCCGGCGGGCGCGGCTGAGGCTGAAGCGCAAGAGGAAAGCGAAGGCGGCGCGCCGGTGCGGAAAGTCGTACACATCACTTCCCCAAACGCTGATGCACAGCGGCGTACGACCCGCCGCCAGCGCCCCGAGCAGCCCGTAACTGCTCGCGTAGTGGGCATGCACCAGGTCCGGGCGCCACGAGCGCACGAGTGCCCGCACCCGCAGCACCCGGCGCACAAATCCGGCGCCGAGAAACGAGCCGTCGTACCTGCGTTCGCCCGGTTCGCACCCGATGCGCCCGTCCGCAGCAAGCGCGGCAATGCCCGGTTCCACGTCGGCATACAGGCCCACAAGGTGCACCTCCAGGCCCGCCTCGGCCAGCGCCTGCACCCATTTGAGCGTGTGGGCGGACGACGTGTCGGCGAGGACGAGGATGCGGAGGGGTTTCATCGGGGGAGGAGAATCGAGGCGACGGCGGCCACACGCGCCTCCCAGGTGTTCGCGGCGAGTACAGCGGGAATGCGCGCTCGGGCCTCGGCAATCTGCTCGGGATGCCGGCGCAAGGTGTCAAGCAATGCGGCAACTTCTGAGGGAGACACCGCCCAGCCCACGCCGTTCGTTGCAACGAAGGTCGCTGCCTCTGATGGCCCACTGGCCACCACGGGCAGTCCGGCCCCGAGGTACTCGAGCAGTTTGACCGGAAACGCCCGCTCCCGGTAGGCGTGCGGCGCGAACACCATGCCCCCGAGGGTCGCCTCGGCCAGCAGCGCATCCTTCTCGGCGCCCACCGCGTGCACCACGCTCAGTCCCGTCCGCTGACCGTAATGCGCTTTCGCCGCCTCCCATTCCTCCGGGCGGCAGATGAACCGCACGGGCACTCCTGCGGCCTCGGCCCCTTCCACCAGCGGGAGCAGGTCGTACACCCCCCGTCCGTCCGTCACCCCTCCCACATGCACCAAACTCAAACTCAAACTCAAACTGGAACTCAAACTCAAACTCAAACTGGAACCGCATCCCGGCGGCAACACCTCCACCCGTTTGCCCTGCACTTCCGGGGCGTCGGCGAGCAGCGAGGCGGTGGGGGAGAAGAGAACGTCGTAGGTGGCGGCGTAGTTGCGCAGTTCTGCGCGGTAAAACGGGGCGTAGAGGGCCGCGATGGCGCGCTCGCGCAGGCCGGTGGGGGCGAGGAACCGCCAGTACATGTCGCGGTAGAAGATGCCGGAGGGGATGCCGAGCCGGCGGGCGGCGCGCGCGAGCCGCAGATCGGGCGAGGGACCGGGGAGGTGGGTGCGGCCGTCGAACACGTGCGGCACCGTGGAGGATTCGGCGTAGAGGAGGGTCGTGGCGGGGTCGCGGGGGCGAGCGGGGGGAGGAGGTCGCGGACGGCCCGGGCGCGGTCGGAGCGGTGGCCTGAGACCTCGAGGATGCGCCAGCCGGCCCGTTCGAAGGCCTCGCGCATCCGGGCGGGACGCACGGCGCTGCCGGAGTTCGCGCGGTCGCGGTAGGCGAATTGGACGTTGAACAGGACCGTTCCGGGCGGGTTCATGGGGCGTCGTGCCTGCGGCCCGCCAAACGTAGGAACCAAACGAGCATCCCGGTGTAGTGGAGGCACAAAAGCCCCGTGTAGACCGCCAGGGCTTGAGGAGCGGTGGAGCCGAGGAAGGCGGCGGTGACGAGCCCGCTGAGCGCAGCGGTTTGGCCCAGCAACGAAACGAGCGTAAACGTTCGCTGGCGCCCCACGGCTTGCGGCAAGGTGGACACCGATCCGCTCAGCATGGCTAACCCGATCGCTGGCGCGCAGATTAGCGCATACTCCCCGGCCGCCGCCCACTCCGGTCCGAGCACCGTCCGGAACAGCCACGGCCCGCCGACCACAAGCACGACCACGAGCGGCACGGCAAACACGGCCACCTGGCGCAGCGTCGCGGCGAACGGGCGGAGGACGGTTCCGGGTAGCGCCGCCGCCGCCTCCCGGTAGAACAGGGCCGACGCGCTCTGCTGCACCACCCCCGCCGGCGCCCGCAGGTACCGCCACGTCACCCCGTACAGGCCCATCGCCCCCGCCCCGAACCACATGGTAAACAGCGCGTTGAACAGGACCTGTTGGTTCAGCACGTCGAAGAGCGCCAGGGGCAGGTTCCAGCGGGGGAAGTCGCGGTAGGTGCGGCGCAGCGCGGCAGGCGACGGGGTCGCGGCGTCGGCGGGGAGGCGCAGGACCGGGAGAAGCAGGGGTGCGACGGCGACGAAGCCGCAGAGTGCCGCGGCGGGCAGTCCCCACGTTCCCCAGCCGGCCAGTCCGAGGGCGATGCCGGTGCCGGAGGTGGCTGCGGCGTATCCGGATTTGGCGAGCGCCATGCGGCGCGAGTCCCCCTGGCTGTTCGCCACCTGCACGAGAATTCCGTGCGCGAGCAGGGCCCCGCCCAGCGCCGGCACCCCGAGCACCAGCAGGCCGGTCGGCAGTCCCCACGCCCGCGTGGCCGGCCCGTGCAGCAACGCGAGGAGGCCGCACGCCACCGCCGTGCTCACCGCCGTCCACCGCAGCGTCATGCGCGCCAGGCCGAGCGCCTCGCCGCCCGCCCGCACGATGGCCTGCTCGTAGCGGCCAGCGCCCACGACCGCCAGCAGAGACGCCAGCGCCATCGCGTTTGCGTACATCCCGAAGTCTTCCGGGGTGAAGAGGCGCGTCAGGACGGGGGCGGCGGCGATTTGGAGGGCGAACGCGGCGCCGTTGCCTCCGAGGAGGGTCGCGAAATGGCGGCGGAAGGCATGCTCAGGCACGGGGTGAAGGTACGCGGACTTCGCCGGTCGGATTGAACCCATTTGGGACGTAGGTCGCGCGGGGAGCGAGTTACTTTGGA
>JBMTYE010000228.1:0-3171 GCA_049454255.1 Flavobacteriales bacterium | reverse complement strand
TCGACGATACGACATCCCCCATCGAAGCCGGGCTCGGCTGGATCACGAAGTTCACGAAGGATTTCGTCGACCGCGACCGCCTGCACGACGAGAAGACCCACGGGACTGCGCGGACGCTGCGTGGTCTCCGACTCCTGGATCGCGGCATTCCGCGGCACGGCTACACCGTCGAAGATGCGGAGGGCAACACCATCGGGGAAGTGACCAGCGGGACGATGTCGCCGACGTTGGGCTACGGGATAGGTTTGGCCTACCTTGCCGCCGATTCTGCGGAACTGGGAAACCACGTCTTCGTGCGGGTGCGCAACAACGCCTTACGTGCCGAAGTCGTCCGGACGGGGTTCCTTCCGCGGGGCTGACGATTCACCTGCTGCGGTCAACGGCACCTCGGCCTAAATCACGCCTATGCACAGGGTTGAAGTGTGCTTCTCTCCGGCCGACTTTCATTTGTACGCGGAGGATTTCGAGTGTGTGGTCGTCATCGATGTGCTGCGTGCGACGTCTGCGATTTGTGCCGCACTGGCGCATGGGGTCGAGCGGATCGTGCCAGTGGGCAGCGTCGAGGAGGCGCGCGAGTGGCAGGCACGTGGAGTCTTTGCAGCAGCTGAGCGCGACGGCATGATCGTGGATGGATTTGAGCTGGGAAACAGTCCGTTAGGGTTTATTGCCCGCAAGGACCAGCTTGCGGGCCAAACCGTGGTCCTCACCACCACAAACGGCACGAAAGCCCTCCGACTCGCGGAACACAAACGCACCGTGGCCGTGGGCTCTCTTCTGAATTTGACTGCATTGTGCGAATTCTTAGTCGCGAGAGACGAGCCAGTACTCATCCTCGGCGCAGGCTGGAAAGACAAGTTCAACCTCGAAGACACCATCTGCGGCGGAGCCATCGTGGACCGGCTGCTCGCCACCGGCCGCTTCAGGACCGAAGAAGACAGCTCTGTAGCGGCCAAATTCATCTACCGCTCCGCGCGCGACAACATGTTCGCCTTCCTGCGCGCTTCCTCCCACCGCCGCCGGCTCAGAAAGCTCAATTTGAATGCAGATGTAAAGTACTGCCTTACGCCAGATCAACTCCACGTCATTCCGGTTCTCCGGAACGGCGCGGTGGTGCAATTTGGCGCCGATGAACGCGGCGAGCAGGTGGGGTAAGGCAAGGGCATACGCAGCCCGGTGGGGTGCCAGCATGGCCGTGGGCGTGCTGTGTGGCGCGTGGGGATTTCCAGCACACAAAGCCATCCATGCGGCGGCCATCCACACCCTTCCGCCGCCCCTGCACGCGTTTTTCAAGCGCCACGCGGCGTACGTCATCGAGCATGCGGTCGACGCGGACCGGCGCAAGTTCACGGTTGTCGACGAAGGTCCCCGGCACTACATCGACCTCGACCGCCTGCCCGCGGACCTGCCGCGCACCTGGACGGTGGCATGTGCGCGCCTTTCCGAGGACAGCCTGCGCGCCTGCGGCATCGCTCCTTACCACGCTCCCCGGGTCTACCAGCGGCTCGTCGACGCCTTCGACCGGGGCGACGAAGCGGCTATTCTGCGGTGCGCGGTGGATTTGGGGCATTACCTTGCTGACATGCATGTGCCTCTGCACACCTCGTCGAACCACAACGGCCAACTCACCGGACAGCGCGGGGTGCATGGCCTGTGGGAAGGGCGGCTGCCGGAGACATTCCTGCCGCAGTACCGCCTGACGGTGGGCAGCGGAACCGTGCGGCGTGCCCAATACGTCCGCGATTTTCCCGCAGTTTGCTGGGCTGCTGTCGCTGCGAGCCACGCGGCGGTGGACAGCGTGTTGCGCTTCGAACGGGAACTCCGGTCCACCATCGGGGAAGCACATGCCTTCGCCTGGGTGGAACGCGGCAAGGTCCGCGAGCGGTTGCACTCTGATGCTTTCGTGGTCGCCTACCATGCCGCCTTGGATGGTCAAGTCGAGCGGCGCATGCAGGCTGCTGTGGTCGCCATCGGAGACGCTTGGACGAGTGCGTGGATCGATGCCGGCAGTCCGCCCCTGCCCTCCCCTCCTGCTGTTCCGTGGTACCGACGGCTACTTCACGTACTCACCGGGCGATGACGGAGCAAGCCGCACTTCGCATCGTGCTCTTCGATGCCTACCACACGGGATCCCACAAGCGTTGGGCCCTCGAGGCACAGGGCGTCTGGGAGACCTGCGGCTTCGACGTGGTGCTGGTGACGCTTCCGGGTCGGCATTGGAAATGGCGGATGCAGGGGGCTGCAGCATGGTTTGCGGAGTGGGCCGGCGCACGCGATGCCGATCCGATTCCCGATGCCCTGGTGGTAACGGATATGGTGGATGCCGCTGCGCTGCGTGGACTTCTTCCTCCGCGCTGGCGGTCTGTGCCGATGGCGGTTTATTTTCATGAAAACCAAATCACCTACCCCTGGTCCCCTGCCGATCCCGACCCGGAATCTGGCCGTGACCGGACCTACGGCTGGATCAACCTCCGATCCGCCCTGGCTGCCGACCGGGTTTGGTTCAATTCGCACCACCACCGCGAGGTATTCCTCGCAGCCTTGCCTGACTACGTGCGGCCGTTTCCCGATGCGGTTCCGCGGACCAGTCTTTCCCGCCTGCACGAGCGCTGCAGCGTACTGCATCCACCGGTATCGCTCGGCGGACGCGGGGCACCGCGTGCAGCTCGCCTCCCCGGCTCGCCCCTGCTCTTGCTGTGGAACCACCGCTGGGAATACGACAAGGCCCCCGAACGCTTTTTCGCGGTTGTGGCTGAACTCGAACGGCGGAAGGTCGACTTCGGTCTCATCGTGCTGGGCGAGCAGTTCGGGGAAGTTCCTGCGGTCTTCTCGGAGGCCCGAAACCGGTGGGCAGACCGCATTCATGCCTGGGGCATGGCATCCCCAGAAGTGTATACCGCCTGGTTGTTGCGTGCAGATGCGGTCGTCCATGCTCCGTTGCAGGAGTACTTCGGATACAGCGTAGTCGAGGCCATGCAGGCGGGATGCTTCCCGGTGTTAGGGGAAGGCGGACCGTATGGCAGTTACGCGGGCAGCTTCCCGCGCTGGACCACGGCGGAAGAAGCGGCGGATGCACTGCTGAACGAATGCGAGGCCGGTTTCCCGGGTCGACTAGCGGCCCGTGAGGCGGTCAGGCGCTTTGATCCGGAGCAGATGCAGGGACCTTATGCTCGG
>JBMTYE010000227.1:0-3189 GCA_049454255.1 Flavobacteriales bacterium | reverse complement strand
GCACCCTCGCGCCCGGGACGTCCCCGCTCCCCGCGCTCAGGACGCGACGACCTCGCGGACTTCGGGAATCTTCGCCGTGAGGAGCTGCTCGATGCCACCCTTGAGGGTCTGCATCGAGGAGGGGCATCCGCTGCACGCGCCCCGCATGTGGACGTAGACCGTGCCGTCCTTGAAGGCCTTGAAGTCGATGGCCCCGCCATCCTGCTCGACCGCGGGCCGGACAAACTCGTCCAGCAGGTGCCGAATGGCATCGTCGAAGGGGGAGGGGACGATGTCGGCGTCGGCGATGAAGGCGGGGTGGGGAGCGGTTTGGCCTGCAGCCACAACCCCCTCAGAACCAGCGCCCGGCACGAGTTTCCCCTCGGACTGGGCCGCCTGCAACGCCTCCACATCGACCGCCACGGGATGCTCCATGAGCCACTCGCGGATGTACTCGCGCAGCTGCTGGACGATCATCTCCCAGCCCAGCGCGCTTTCCTTGGTGACGGACACAAAGGGACCGCTGATGAAGACGGACGTGACGAAGGGGAAGTGAAAGAGCTCGGTGGCGAGGGGCGAACAGACCGCCGCTTCTTGCGCGGAACGAAATTCGACCTGATGGCCGCCGGGCAACAAATCGCGGTCCGCCACGAACTTCATGACCTCCGGGTTGGGGGTCATCTCGGCATATACAGAAGTGGGAATGGGCATGGTGCAAAGGTAGATTGAGCCGCGTAACTTGGCCGCTCAAATACCGCCGTTTTGAAAGTTTTGCAACTCATCCGCAACCGCATGGCGTCGGGGTTTCCCGGGCTGCGCCTGACGACTTTGGGGGTCTTGCTCGTGGCCGGTTGGGCTTCGGTAGCCCAAACCCTCTCCACCACGTTCCCCGCCAACGGGACCACCGACCCGGATGTGGTCAGCGTGGTGCTGGAGCATGCCACGGTGCATTTGCCGGGTGGTGAAGTGCTGCGCGACGGCGCCGTTTGGGTGAAGCACGGCCGGGTAGAGGCGGTGGGGCCGACGGGGGGATTGCCGGTGCAGGGTGCGGCGGTGCGGGTGGACCTGACGGGGCTGCACTTGTATCCGTCGTGGGTCGATTTGACGCCGGAATGGAGCTGGCCGTCGGGAGGGGTGGCGAAGACGGCAGAGGGTCGGCCGGGCGGCGGGGCGCAGGAACTCTCCGACAAGAAGGGGGCGTACGGATGGAATGAGGCCATCCGTCCCGAGGTGGATGCGGTGGATTACTTCGACCCGCGGGACGAGGGCCAGTCCGGCTCGGCGGCCCAGCTGCGCAAGGCCGGCATCGGCACGGTGCTGGTCCACGTGCAGGATGGCATCGCCCGCGGCACGGGCGTGCTGGCGACGGTGGGCAACGACCCGCGCCGCGCCCTGCTCGCGCCCCGGGCTTCGGCGCACTGGAGTTTCCAGCGGGGGAGCTCGAGCCAGGACTATCCGCGCTCGCTGATGGGCGCCATCGCCCTCATCGAACAGTCGCACCACGACGCCACCTGGTACGCGGCTGCGGAGGCGGCGGGCGAGCGCCCCGAGCCCAACCTCTCCCTCTCGGCCCTGGCCGCCTCGCGCCGGTTGCCCACCTTCTTCGCTGTGGCGGGATGGGCCGACGCCCTGCGCGCCGACGCCCTGCGCCGCCGGGTGGGCGCAGAGCGACCCTGGGTCATGACCGGCGTGGCGGACGGATACCAGCGGGTCGAGGAGCTCAAGGCCACCGGAGCCGCCTGTGTGGTGCCCCTGAACTTCCCCAAGCCCTTTGACGTGGCGGATCCGGAGGCGGCGCGGTTGATTGCGATGGGCGAGCTCCAGCACTGGGAATGGGCGCCCTCGAACGCGGCCGTGCTGCACGCGGCGGGCGTACCCTTCGCCTTTACCACGGCGGGCCTGAAGGATCCCGCGGACGCCTGGGCCGCGACCCGGAAGGCCATTGCGCGCGGGTTGTCGCCGGAGGCGGCCTTGGCGGCTTGGACCGAAGTGCCGGCGCGCCTGGTGGGTGCATCGGACCGGGTCGGGTCCATTCGGGTGGGAGCGGAGGCGAACTTCCTCGTCATGTCCGGCCCGATTTGGGAGCCGGATTCGCGGCTGCTGGAGCACTGGGTGCAGGGCGTGCCGGAGGTGTTGGCGGACCGGGAGGAGGTGGACATCCGCGGCTGGTACGACGTGGGTTGGGAGGGCCATCTGGTCCGTTTGGAGATTTCGGGCAAGCACGAGCGTCCGGAGGCGGCGTTGATCTTGCCCGGCGCGGCGGACACCCTGCGCATTCCCGTGCGCATGCGCCGCCAGGGCCGCCAGCTGCAGTGGGACTTCCGTACCGACACGCTGGGGATGGACGGCTGGGTGCGTTTGCAAGGCCAAATCTGGATGGACAGCCGCATCCTCGAAGGCGAGGGCATCAAGCCCGACGGCTCCACCTTCACCTGGAGTGGCGTCCGGCAGTCCGACGAGCGGGGCGACCCGCGGTCGGCGAAGTCGGCTTCCGGTCCCGCCGGCGACGAGCCGCCGCTGGGTGAACTCGTCTTCCCCTTCACGGCTTACGGCCGGCCGGAAATCCCGAGGCAGGGCACGGTGTGGATTCGGAATGCGACGGTTTGGACCAACGAATCCCAGGGCATCCTGCCGTACGCCGAGGTCCTGATCCACCAGGGCAAGATCGCCGCCGTCGGCAACCTGCTCCAGCCCGCCCAAATCCTCGGCCCCGACGCCATCGCGGGCATGCAGACCATCGACGCTTCCGGCAAGCATGTCACCTCGGGCATCATCGACGAGCACAGCCACATCGCCATCGCCCGCGGGGTGAATGAGGGCACCCAGGCCTCCAGCGCGGAGGTCTGCATCGGCCATGTGCTGGACTCTGAGGACGTCGAGATCTACCGCCAGCTCGCCGGCGGCGTCACGTCCGCACAGCTCCTCCACGGCTCCGCCAACCCCATCGGCGGCCAAAGCGCCGTCATCAAGCTCCGCTGGGGCGCGTCCCCGGCCGGCCTGCACTTCGAAGGTTCGGTGCCTTTTATCAAGTTTGCCCTGGGCGAGAATGTGAAGCAGAGCAATTGGGGCAACGAGTACCGCAGCCGTTTCCCGCAATCGCGCATGGGCGTGGAGCAGGTTTATTACGACCACTTCCTGCGGGCGGCGGCGTACGATGCGGCGTGGCAGGCCTATGCCGCGGAGTCCGCGGGGCTCACGCGCCGCGACCGC
>JBMTYE010000226.1:0-3221 GCA_049454255.1 Flavobacteriales bacterium | reverse complement strand
GCAGGGGGAGGCTGGATCCTCCTCGGTGGAAATACCGGAGATGCAGGAGAAGACCTGCGCGTGCTGCTCGGCCAGTTTACCACGGCGGGCAACATCACAGGAACGGTCAACATCCAGTTCTTCCCGGAAGGGGTTTCCACGAACGGATTTACAAAAACCATCAACCTGCGCGATGCATGCGGATTGCCGCAGGCCGTAGGATGCGATTTCCCGGATTTTGCGCTCGACTGTTCGGGTGAATGTCTTTCGGATGCAGACGCGGATGGCATTTGCGACGAATTCGAGATCCCTGGGTGCACGGACGCGCTCGCATGCAATTTCACTGACACGGCTACCGATGAAAACGGATCGTGCACCTATCCAGAAGTGGGCTATACCTGTTCAGGAACCTGCCTGCTCGATACCGACGGGGATGGGGTTTGCGATCCCTTTGAAGTGCCAGGTTGCACGAATTCTTGGGCAGAGAACTTCAATCCGCTTGCTACCGATGACGATGGAAGCTGTGTAAACATTGTCGATCCGTGTGCGGAGGATGATGTCCCTCCGTACTTCACCTTTGTTCCGGCGGACACCACCATCACGTGCGACCAGGACATGCCCACCGGAATGGCCCTTGCCGCCGATGACTGCGGTCCGGTGACGGTATCGTATTTCGACGGTCCCATCGAGTACATCCTGCCCTGTGCTCCCTACCAGTATTTCTGCCATCGGGTGTTTACGGCAACGGACGCATCCGGGAACACCGCGTCAGTAACTCAGTTCATCACGGTAGTCGACACTGTGGCTCCGGTTTTCGTGGGGGTGCCTCCGGCATTCCTTGAAGTCGATGCGGCCGCTGGCGAGTCGATTCCTGTGCCGGGAGTATTTGCAGTCGATGACTGCGATTTAGCGGCAACCTGGACATCGTCTGATGTGGTCGTTTCGGTTGAAGGACTCTTGTCCATCATCCACAGGACATACACCGCTGTAGATGCATGTGGAAATGCGGCGATTTATCTGCAAGTCATTCATTTCACGGACGCCATCTTCGGCTGCACGGATGAGGCGGCGTGCAACTTCAACCCAGCAGCTACGGCGGACAACGGCTCGTGCACCTTTGCACAAGCAGGTCTGGACTGCTCCGGCAACTGCCTCGCGGATGCGGACGGTGACGGGGTGTGCGATGGAGACGAAATCTCCGGTTGTACGGACGAAGCTGCATGCAACTTCAGCGCTGCTGCAACGGAGAACGATGGAAGCTGTGAGTTCTGTTCCTGCGCAGATGGTAGTCCCGTATATGGCCTTGAAATCGAAGTGGTTGCAAGTCATACAGAGGGGCCGCTCGCGGGCATGACGACCATGCGTTATTACATCACGACGGAAGCAGAAAATGATTTCGTGTCATCCATCTCAGGGAACACGGAGCATCCGCTCGAATTGCATTCCACCGCGCCGTTCTTCCAGTCGCCTTTCGGCGGTTTGCTGGGCCAAAACGTGAACCCCGCCCTCTTCGGGTTTGCCCCTGAACTCGCCTACGACAGCTGGGTGACAATCGGTCTCACGGAAGGAGCGAACTCGGCTGCTGGTGAGCAAGGCGTCAATACGGTGACCGGACCGGCGAATTGGCCGACCGCCTTCGAGGCAGGCAACGGCTTCACCCTGAACGACGACATCGGCGGTGCCTGGTTCACCCTGAACGGTGCGTCGAACGGTGTGGCAGGGGAGGACCACCGCGTCCTCATCGCCCAGCTCACTACTGCCGGCACGGTCTCCGGCGTCCTGAACGCCCAAATCTTCGGCGCGGGCGATGGCGACAACGACCTCCGGTTCGCCTTCACCTTCAGCGGCACCACCTGGACGAACAGTGGCGGCGCGGGCAACACCTGCGGCTGCACCGACCCTGCGGCAACGAACTTCGACCCCGCCGCAGACTACGACAACGGCACCTGCGTCTACCCCATCCCGGGCTGCACCGACGCCACCGCCTGCAACTTCGACGCCGAAGCAGACACCGACGACGGCTCCTGCACCTACCCGCAACCCCTTCTCGACTGTGCGGGCAACTGCCTGGAAGACAGCGATGCCGACGGGATTTGCGACGCACTGGAAGTGCCTGGCTGCACGGATCCGCTCGCCATCAACTTCGACCCGACGGCGACGGACGACGATGGTTCGTGCCTGGTATGTGCCCTCGCCTTGGCCCTCGTGGAAGTGTCGGACGCGACGTGCTCAGACGCGGCTGACGGTCAGCTCGTTGTGACTGCTTCTGGCGCATTCGGCGAGGTGACGTATACGCTTGATCCGGGGGCATTGGCAGGAGCGGAGGGGGTGTTCGGCGGTTTGGCCGCCGGGGCGTATACGGTGTCCGCGGAGGACGCCGAAGGATGCGTGGCCACCCTGCAGGCGGAAGTCGCCGCCCCGGCGGAGATCCTCATCATCATCGATGCGGTCACCGACCAAACCCAAAACGCGACCGACGGCGCCATCGCCATCACAGTCGTGGGCGGAACCGCTCCGTACACCTACGTTTGGACGGATGCCACCGGAGCACCTGTTGCAACCTCGGAAGACCTCTCTGACGTGCTCGCCGGCCCCTACACAGTGAACATCACGGATGCAAATGGCTGCACGTACTCTGGTTTCCCGGTCGTTGTCGGCTTGATCTTGTCGGTCGAGTCTGCTCAGGAAGCAGCGGTGAGCCTCTTCCCGAACCCCGGGTCGTCTGTGGTATACCTCGGGTTACCGGAGGTCTTTGTGGATGCTGTGGTGCGCGTCTTCGATGGCACCGGCCGTGAAATTGCGGTTTCCGCCGTCGTCGGAACCCAGCGGATCCTGGAGGTTTCGGAATGGAGTTCTGGCGTGTACATCCTCCATGTGGTCGCTGCAGATGGCCGGAGCGTTCAGCAGAGCCGCGTGAAGGAATAGTGAAGTCAAAGGAGGGGACGGGGAGTTTTCCGGGGCGGGTGGTAGATTCGCCCCAAACTCTTTCGGAATTCCATCCTTCATGAAGCGACTTTACTCTGTTCTTGCGTGCGCTTGCGCGCTGTGGATGTCTGGTTTGGCCACGGCCCAAACGGACTACACCCTCACGGTCGAAGCCTTTGCAACGCACACAACGCCTTACCCGAACTTGGCTTCCGGCGTCCCCGACGACTTGAATGGGATGACGACCTACCGGTTCTATGTGAACATGTTGGATGCGACGGATTTCTTGAGCTCGATTTACGGCAACGATGAATCCC
>JBMTYE010000225.1:0-3236 GCA_049454255.1 Flavobacteriales bacterium | reverse complement strand
GCTCCGCGTCTCCGCGCTCCTCGGCGGCCGCGAAGCCGGCCTGCCCGACAGCCGCCGCCATCCCATCGGCGGGTGCGCAGCCACCGTGACCGGCCCCATCCGCGGCCGCGCGGTGCGGTGGGCGGCCGGAGCCAGCCTCGTCTGCAACAGCTCACTGCGGCTCACCCACAGCGACGGACCTACCGAAGACGTCCGGGATTGGCTCCAACCCGCACTCGCGCTCGGCGCCGAGTGGCGGTACGACCGGCTGCGCTTCACGGTGCTGACCGGCGCGGTGCTGGCAAACACCGACTACATCATGGGTTCGCGCATGCTCGATGCCGAGCTCGGTTACGCAGTAGGGCGGGGTTTCGAGGTTACCGCGCGGCTCCGGGCATTCGGATTCCGAGCCGACTTTCCTGCGGTGGGGTTCGCTTGGACGCCGGGGCGTTATTCCGGACAGGCGTCGCCGAAGGCGCCGAGGAAGACGAGCAGGTCGGAGGTGCCCACGACCCCATTGCCGTCGAGGTCCTCGGGACAGACAGGAGCGGGCGGCGTATAGGTGCACCCGCCGTCCGGAAGGGTGGCCTCAGCGTCGTAGTTGAGGGCGGCAGGGTCCATGCAGCCGGCGCAGCTCGTGATTTCGCAGGTGCCGTTGTCGACCGTGGCAGTCGGGTCGAAGTTGCAGGCGAAGCTGTACGTGCAGCCGGGAATGAGGTCGCCCGGGCCGGGCGTCGTGGCACCGAAGAGACCGAGTTGCTCCATGTACGTCCAGCACGTCAACCAGTTGTCGCCGCCCGGCTCAAACGCGCCCCAGTACGATGCGGCATCGAACCACGGATCGGTCGGCAGTTCGGAGGCCGGCACCGTCCAACCGGGGGTGGTGGGCATCGGCGACAGGGCGTCGGTGATGAATCCGCCCGAGGCGGTGAACTCCGCGTCGATGCCGGGATCGCCTGCGGCGTTGCCGTTTGTGAGGAAGTGCTCTTCTACGCCCGTTTGGCCATTCCAAACGTAGCCATCGTACAGAATCATGTCCTGCACCGTGGTCGAATCCCCGATGTCCCAAAAGCGGTTGTTGCGCAGGAGCAGCTCCTCGAAAAGCAGCAGTTCCCACGCATCGCATGGATCGTAGTCCTCGAAGTCGATGCCTTGGGAGAAGTTGACAAACAAGCTGTTGTGCATCCGTGTGGCTCCTCCGTTGTGGAGCCGGATGGCTGGAATGCCGCCGCGTCCGATGTAGGTTTGGTTGTACAGCTCGGGGCGGGTGTAGGGCATGAAGGTCAGATGGACATTGAATTCTTCCCAATCGTCGCCCTCGTAGTCGCCTGCATGCTCGCCGCACCCGGCGAGCTCATCGGTGATAACGAAAATGTGCTGGCCACGGCCTTGCCAGCCCTGGTCGAACTCGATGCCGTCCTCGTGGTTGAAAGCAGCGCCGATGTGGCGGATGTCCACAAGGCCGCCCATGATTTGGATGCCGTCGTCCGCACTGCCGATGACCTCGATGTAGTCGACGGTCGTGCCGGAGCCCACGCCGCAAAGCTGCAGGAGATTCGTCTCGTTGCCGTTGTAAAACTGGTTCTGCCCGCGGCTGGTGCTGCCGTGCCGCAACGAGATGTACTTGAGGACGCCAGAGGATTCGGTGGGGTTCGCGCCGCCGCCGTAGGTGTGGCGGTTCGCCCCGGTGGGGTCGATCACCCCTTCTGCAGTGTCAGTTCCCCAAAAGTCTGTGACGGAATTGTAGAACGTGTTGAGCGTTCCGCGACCGCACACAATGAGTCCGCCCCACTTGCCCTGGACCGTGTAGCCCGAGGAGCCGTCGAGTGGATCGCCTTCGTAGGTGAAGATGATGGGACACGAGGGGGTGCCTTCGGCGAAGATTTGGGCTCCGCGGGCAACGATTAGGCTCCCCGCTTCCTGGCTGAACAAGTAGTCGATGCGCGGGGAAGGATTGCCGTTCGGCAGGACGAACTGATCGAGCGTGTCGACCACCACCGCCGTGCGGCCTTTCACAACCGTGCCCGGTTCGATGGTAAGGGTGTGGCCCGCATTCACAAAGACTGGGCCCGTGAGGACGTAAGTGGTATCGCAGGTCCACGTCGCCGTGCCGGTGCCCGCACCGGCGTTGTCCGAGATGTACCGGACCGGGCGGTTTGCTGCAGGTGGGCAGGCGCAGGGGCCTGTTTGGCCTGCGGCCTGCAGGCCGACGAACACAGTGAAAAAGAGGGCGACACCACGCATCCGGACCATGGAATAAAGATAACACAGAACCGGCCGCTGCCCGTACCTTTGTGGAATGGAATTGAAAGTTGCCCTGCTGGCCATCGGTTTGCTCGGCCTCGGCGTCGCCGGGTTGGCCATCAAAGTGCTGCTTACAAAGGACAAGCAGCTTTCCGGCACGTGTGCGTCCCAGAATCCGCTCGTATCTGGCGATGCCGGCGGATCGTGCAGCGTATGCGGAGCTCGTCCGTCAGAGCAGTGTAAGGCCGACGCGCCCGCTTGATTTAACTTACTGTTTTTCTGTCCAAACAAGGCCCTCGCCCCAGCCGTCCGTCGCCGAATGGCGGTAACCCGTGCCGTCCGCCTCGATAAAGAGGGCCGCCACATCCCACTCCGGATGCTCCTTCCGGCAGGCTTCGACCAGCGAAAGCGCTTCAGGTAGGCCCGCCACCAGCAGCGCCGTGGCTAGCCCGTCTCCGATGGCTGCCGACCGAGCTGCTACCGTAACACTCAACACACTATGATCCACCGGACGCCCCGTCAGCGGATCTATGGCGTGGGACAACCGCCTGCCGTCGACCTCACGGAACTTCCGGTAACTCCCTGACGTGCAAACTGCACGGTTGTCTACCGGGACGACCGCCTCGAAGGTCCGACCGGAAGCCGGATCGGAGTCGGGCCGCTCGATGCCTATGCGCCATGGCTCGCCCGACGGGTTACGGCCGATGCAGCGCACCTCACCGCCGATTTCCACCATCGCGTTCGCCACGCCCGCCTCCCGCAGCACGTCGATCACAAGGTCGACCGTATGGCCCTGTGCGATGGCGTTGAAGTCAATCAACACATCGCTGGAGGTACGGCGGAGCGCGCCGTCCGACCACCGCGCCAGTCCCTTCACCCAGCCCACATGCTCCTGGACTTCGCTCAGGCCCTCCCCGTTCAAGCTGTCCGCGCGCCAAAACTGCACCAACGGCCCGACCGTCGGATCGAAACGCCCCCCCGACACTGCATGCAAGCTGTCGCACAGCGGCCAC
>JBMTYE010000224.1:0-3237 GCA_049454255.1 Flavobacteriales bacterium | reverse complement strand
AACGCGCGCGCCAGTATCATCCCCCCCCTAACTCCAACTCCAACTCAAACTGGAACTAAAACTCAAACTCAAACTGGAACTAAAACTCCAACTCAAACAAAAACGCCCATAGCACGAAGCTACAGGCGTTTTTCTTCCGCGAGGCGGATGGTGTGATTAGGCGTGGGGGACAACCGACACGAAGGAGCGGTTGTTTGCCTTTTTGCGGAATTCGACGACGCCGTCGACCAACGCGAACAGCGTGTGGTCTTTGCCGATGCCGACGTTGATGCCCGGGTGGTGTTGGGTGCCGCGCTGGCGAACGATGATGTTGCCCGCGATGCAGCCTTGACCGCCGTAGATTTTCACGCCGAGACGCTTGGAATGCGATTCGCGGCCGTTTTTCGAGCTACCTACCCCTTTTTTGTGTGCCATGGCGTAAGAAAGGTTTCAGGAGGCCCTCAGGCCTTGATGTCAGTAATGCGGATTGCCGTGAGGGAAGCACGGAAGCCATTGAGCTTTTGGTGACCTTTGCGCCGCTTCTTTTTGAAGATCAGCACTTTGTCGCCTTTCAGGTGGTTCTCGACCACCGCGGAGACCGTAGCTCCGCTTACCGCCGGGGCGCCAACCTTGATGTCGCCAGCGTGTTCCACGAGCAGAACGCGGTCGAAGCTAACCTTCGCGCCTTCCTCCTCGGGGAGCCGGTTGACGAACACCTGTTGGTCTTTCTGTACCTTGTACTGGTGCCCTGCGATCTCTACGATTGCGTACATGAGGTGTGTGATTTTCCCCAAATGGGGGCGGCAAAGGTAGGCAGAACGCGTGGACTTATCAACATCACGTGTCGACTTTTCCTCCGGACCGGCGGTAGAGGTCCGCATGGGCAATCGCAACCCCCACGAGAATCAACCCGCTCGCCACGAAATGCCCCGGGAGCAGCGGCTCACCGCCGGCCAAACCCCACATCGTGGCGAAGATGGGAATGATGTACGTCACGCTCGACGCCGTCACCGCGTCGGTCCATTGCACCACCCGGTTGAACACGGCGAGCGCCCCGGCGGTGCCGACCGCGCCGAGGAGGGTGATGGCGGCGATGGCCCGGAGTCCGTCCGGGTGGTGGGCCGCCGTGGTGGGGAGGTCGCCGGTGGCTACGATGAGGGTGCACGGGATGAGCGCCCACAGGAGGGAGGCCGTCGTCATGGCGGAGGCGTCGATGCCGCCGAGCTTTTCGCGGGTGACGTTGACGCTCACGCCGTAGCAGGCCGTCGCGACCACGACGAGCAGCGCAGCCCAGGGACTGCCGGCTCCGGCGTCGGAGGTGGGACCGCCGTGGCTGCGGGTCACGAGGAGGGCCGCGCCGACGAGGCCCACCAGGACCCCGATGAGTTGGAGCCGCCGGACGGGGCGGCGGAAGGCCACGACGGAAAGCAGGAGGGTCCAGAGGGGGCTCAGGGCGTTGAGCATCCCGGCGACGGCGCTTGGGAGTTGGGTTTGGGCCGTGGCGAACAGCGCGGCGGGGATGGTGCTGCCCACGATGCCGACGACACCGGCCCACAGCCACTGGGTTCTTGTGAGCAGCCGGAGCCGGCGGCCGAAGAGCAGCACGAGCAGCAGCGACGCACATCCGATGCGCCACGCGGCGAGATCCAGCGGACGCAGCAGCGCGCTTCCATCGCGCGCGAACAGGCCCACCTTCATAAGCACGAAACTCGTGCCCCACACGGCGCCGAGCAGCACGAGGAGCACGGGGGCAAGTCCGCGGCGGGGCGAGGGGGTGGGCATCGCGGCAAAGGTACCCCGAGGCATGCCGGCTTTTGTGATTCATTCGGAAACAGGGCAGCGGCGCGGGAAGTATTTTTGTGGGCATGAAGCGGGTGTTCCAAACGCTCACCGTGGCCGCATGGGCCGCAGGTGTTGCAGCAGCTACCGGTTGCGGAGGCAAAGGCGACGTGGCGGTCAACGAGCAGCATGCAGCGGGCTCGTCAGCCCACTCCGTTGCACGGCTCGAAGTCAGCGGCATGATGTGCGCTACGGCGTGTGGAGGCAAAATCAGCAAGGAGCTTCTGGAGCTCGGCGGTGTAGCCCACACGGAAATCGATTTTGTCGAAGGCCGCGAGGTCAACTATGCCGAGGTCAGCTACGACCCAGAGAAGATTGAACCCGAGGCGCTTGCGGCTGCAGTAGAGGAGATTGCCGGCGGCATCTACACGGTCGGCGAGGTGGATGTGACCCACTACGCTGAGGCCGCGACCTTGCCGTGAACGGTGCGCTGAGGCGGGTCCGGCGGTGGGCCCGTGTCGCCCTGGTGTCGGCCGCCCTCGTTGTGCTGGCTGGAGCGGTCGTGCGGACGACCGGGTCGGGGATGGGGTGTCCGGATTGGCCCAAATGCTTCGGCCTTCTTGTCCCTCCCACCCGCATGGAAGAAGTCCGGTGGTCTCCTGAGACGGCTTATCCTGCGGGCCGCATGGTCATCGAGTCGGATACGCTATGGGTGGCGGCGGAGGACCACGTCAGCGGAGCGGCTGGATTTGCCGCGGAACATGCCCGCTGGACGGCCTATACGGTGCACAGCTACTCCCACTTCGCCCCACACCACACGTGGATTGAGTTCATCAACCGACTGCTCGGGGCATGGACGGGTCTTCCGGCGCTGGCGTTGGTCGTGTTTTCTGGACTGCTGGGTTTGCGGTACCGGAAATGGCGGCCATTCGCCGCGGCTGCGGTGGGCTTGGTGCTGTTACTGTTCGTGGCCTGGCTGGGCAAGCTCGTGGTGGATGGAAACCTCGTTCCGTACGTGATCACCCAGCATATGGTGGGCGCTGTGGGCATCTTAGCGGCCTTCGCGGCTGCGCTGTCGGCTGCGATGCCGGTCTCGGACCGTGAATCCGCCGCACCGTTGCGTGCAGCCCGTGGTCGCTGGACCGCCTGGGTCGCCGTGGCTGCGGTGGCGGCCACGGCACAGTTGCTCCTGGGGACCCAAGTCCGGGAGGCCATCGATGCTGTGGCTGGGGCAGGAGTGGAGCGGACGGGATGGATTGAGGCGTTGCCGGCGTGGTGGAAGGGCCACCGCACGGCGTCGTGGGCGGTCCTGGCCGTCCATGCGGTTTGGCTCGTGCCTGTCTTGCGGAAGTCGTCGGGTGCGCGCTGGTCCGTTCCGGGAGCAGTGGTGGCCGTGTTGCTGGGCCAAATGCTGACCGGCATCCTTTTCGTCTACGCCGGCATGCCAGCTTGGGCCCAGCCCCTCCACTTGCTGCTCGG
>JBMTYE010000223.1:0-3237 GCA_049454255.1 Flavobacteriales bacterium | reverse complement strand
TAGGTGCATTTCCAGAGATTTCCGCCATCGTCCGCAAATCGTTTGCGAATCCATTCTTCGTCTACATGCTCGATGTGGAGGTAGACGCCGCGGTATTCTCCGTTGACGTGAAGTTCGACGTGTCCGGTCCGCGGGGCCGGCAGCCCCGCCGCCCGGAACACGTCCCAAACCACACGCGCCCGCACCACCGACGGGTCGTTGTGCTCCCCATTCAGGTTCAACTTCTCGAGCCCATGCCACTGCCGTCCGGGCACGAAGGCATTCACATCGACCTTGAACGACTTTTTCGCCGCCATCCGCGAGGTGTTGCCGCGGAGCCGGAATCCCACCTCCTCCAGCGTATCGCTCCCCGCCGACGTACTCCACACGAGGGTGGCCGGATGCAGGTGGTCGGACCACACGCTGTCGGGATGCAGGATGAGGTTGAACCCCGGACAGGTGACCTCGACCACCCCTACTTCGTTTGCGGGGAAGGCTGGCGTAGGCGCCGGGTTGCCCGTGAACTGGGCTCCTGCCCGGATGCCGAGTGCGAGTGCTGTCCCGCTTGCAAGCACGCGGAGGAAGGTCATGCGCGGTCGTCGGGTAAGAACGAAAACAGCTGGGCCGGCTTGTGCAGCACCCCGGTCTGCTTTTCGTCGAGGGGCACCACGTGGGACATGCGCTTGACGTTTTTGCGGAAGTTCCGCTTGTCGAATTTCTTGTTCAGCACGATTTCGTACAGACCTTGCAGTTGGCTGAGCGTGAACTTTTTCGGCAGCAATTCGAAGCTCACCCGGTGGGTGTCGAGCGAATCGCGCAAGGTCTCGAATGCGCGCTCCACGATGGCGTTGTGGTCGAAGGCGAGATCCGGAATCTCGTGGATATCGACCCAATGCACACTGCCGGCGAACGATGCAGGTTCCGGGCGGTGTTCGTGCAGGCTGACGAGCGCATAGTAGGCGACCGTTACCACCCGCACTTCCGGGCGTTCGCGGTAGGAGAGGAGCCACGGCTGGTCCTTGACGTCGCGCACCCGCAACGGGTCGCCAAACGCATGAAACTGCTGCAGATACACCCCGCGCAACCGCGTCAACTCGAACAGCACGCGCTCCGCCGCCGCATCGAGGCCTTCCTCCTTGCCGATGAGGTCGCCCGGTAGAGCCCGGAACGTCGGACTGCCCGCCCGGTTCGGCCGCTGTTCAATGAGCAGGACCTTCAGGCCGTCGTCGTCGTACCCGAAAACGACGCAATCCACGGAGATGTCGAGTGAGGGGTGTGCCATAGGGTGCTCGAAAATACGCCGGACATGCCCCGGTCCCGAATCCCGTCTTACCTTCGCGGCCCGGATCGCAATGCCCGATGACGGAGGGGAGCCGAACATCCGGCCCCCGAGCAACAGTGCACGATGAAGAAAATTGCAGTGCTGACTTCCGGAGGTGACGCGCCGGGCATGAACGCCGCCATCCGCGCCGTGGTGCGGGCCGCGGTCTTCCACGACCTTGAAGTGACAGGGGTTTTTCAGGGCTACCATGGACTGATCCAGGGCGACTTCAAACGGCTTCATGTGCGTTCGGTCGCGAAAATTTTGGGCCGCGGCGGGACCATCTTGAAGTCCGCCCGGTGTGAGGAGTTTCGCTCTGTGGCAGGCCGGCGCGCGGCCTACGACCAACTCCGCAAACACGACGTCGACGCCCTCGTGGCCATCGGCGGCAACGGCACCTTCACCGGTGCGCACCTGCTGTTTGAAGAAACGGGATTCCCCATCGTGGGTGTTCCAGGCACCATTGACAACGACCTCGCGGGTTCCGACTACACCATCGGATACGACACGGCGACGAATACGGTCACGGAAGCGGTCGATAAGATCCGCGACACCGCGGACAGCCACAACCGGCTGTTCTTCGTGGAGGTGATGGGCCGCGACAGCGGATTCATTGCGCTGCGAACCGGTATCGCCACTGGGGCCATCGCCGTGATGACTCCGGAAACAAAACTGACGGTGGAGGATTTGGTATCGATTCTGGCCGTGGGCTCGGAATCGAACAAAACCTCGAGCATCGTCATCGTCGCTGAAGGGTTCACTGAGGGCGGCGCTTTCGAAGTGGCTCGGCAGGTGAAGGAACTCACAAGTCTGTACGACACGAAGGTCACCGTGCTGGGGCACATCCAGCGCGGCGGCGACCCGAGTTGCTTTGACCGCGTGCTGGCCTCTCGGCTCGGGGTGGCGGCCGTCGAGGGCCTGAAGTCGGGCCAGCGCGACGCCATGGTGGGTGTGGTCAACGACGCCATTGTTTTTACTCCATTCAACCAGGCGATTGCCGCATCGAAGGTCAGCCTCGACGACGAGGTGCGCATTGCCCGCATTCTTTCTATCTGATTCTCAAATGAAACGCATTGCCATCAACGGTTTTGGCCGCATCGGGCGGCTTGCGCTGCGCCAAATGGCCGGCCGGCCCGGCATCCAAGTAGTCGGCATCAACGACCTCACCGACGTCGCCACCCTCGCACACCTCCTGAAGTACGACAGCGTGCACGGGCGGTTTGCAGGTGAGGTAGCGGTTGTGGGCAACGACCTCGTAGTGAACGGCACGACCATCCGCATCTCTGCGGAGCGCGACCCGGCCGCCCTTCCCTGGGCGGACCGCCAGGTCGACACGGTCATCGAGAGCACGGGCGTGTTCACGGACGCGGCGAAAGCGGGATTGCACCTGACGGCGGGTGCGAAGCGCGTGGTCATTTCCGCGCCAGCCACCGGCGATGTGAAAACGGTGGTGCTCGGGGTCAACGAGGGCATCCTCACAGACGCCGACCGCATCGTGTCAAACGCCTCCTGCACAACGAACTGCCTCGCGCCCATGGCAAAGGTGCTCGACGACGTCTTCGGCATCGAACAGGGCTACATCACCACCGTTCACGCGTACACCTCGGACCAGCGGTTGCAAGACGCTCCTCACAAGGACCTGCGCCGGGCCCGGTCGGCGGCGCTTTCGATGATTCCGACCAGTACCGGGGCGGCGAAGGCGGTGGGCTTGGTGCTTCCGCAGTTGGCCGGCCGATTGGACGGTTTGGCCGTCCGCGTACCCACGCCTTCCGGGTCGGTCACGGACCTGACGGCGGTGCTGCGCAAACCGGCGACCGCCGCCGAGGTGAATGCGGCCGTGCGGGCGGCAGCAGAAGGCCCGATGCGCGGCATCCTCGAGTATACCGAGGACCCGATCGTGTCGGTCGACATCGTGGGCAACACGCACAGCTGCATTT
>JBMTYE010000222.1:0-3254 GCA_049454255.1 Flavobacteriales bacterium | reverse complement strand
CAGCGTTTGGAGTCCCAGCAACCGGCCCGGCTGGTAGCGCATCTCGAGAGGCAATTCGATGTAGCGGAACTCGCCGGCTTCGAGGCCGGTGGCGTTCATCACCTGCGACCACACCACAGAGTTTGGTTGGTCGATTTGGAGGCGTTCCTCGATGGTGTTCAGCCAGGCGATGTTATCGCCCAAATCGTACCCGCCCCCACCGCTGAAGAAGGCCGTCGCCGCTTTGTTATTCGGCTTGTGCAGCCCGAAGTTGACGGCAAACTCGATGCCACGGCGGGTATTCAGGTAGCCGTCTGATTCTGGTTCGTCGTCGTCTTGGGCCCAACCAAGGGTCCCTGCCGCGCACAACACCGCGGCGAATGCTGCCCTGCTCCGGTTCATCGGCTTAAATTTACGTCGATGCGGTTTGCCATCGTCGACATCGAAACCACCGGATCCCATGCCGGCGCCCATGCGATCACCGAGGTCGCGGTGCTGGTGACGGATGGGGAGCAGGAACTCGAGCGATGGTCAACCCTGGTGAATCCAGGCGTGCCCATTCCACTGGCCATTTCCCGGCTGACCGGCATCGACGACGCGCTGGTGGCAGAGGCGCCGCCGTTCGAAGAGGTTGCAGAGGCGTTTCTGGCCCGGGTGGAGGGCTGTGTCTTCGTGGCGCACAACGTCGGATTTGATTACGCGTTTTTGCGGGCGGCCCTGGAAGCGGCCGGAAAAAACTGGTCGGCGCCGCGGTTGTGTACGGTGCGGCTTGCGCGCCGCTTGATTCCGGGTCAGCCGTCGTACAGTTTGGGCCGCCTGTGCGCGGCATTAGACATCCCGAACGCCGCGCGACACCGCGCGATGGGCGACGCGGAAGCCACGTTGCACCTGTTCCGGCGCATGTGGGCGGCTCCGGGCGGCGCTGAGGCCATACAAGGCGCTGTGAGTACCGTCAAGCGCGAGGCCTGGCTGCCGCACCACGTGGATGCTGAGGCGTACGAGGGGCTTCCGGTCGGGCCCGGCGTGTACCGCTTCCTCGACCGCAAAGGCGTTCCGCTTTACATCGGCATGTCGCACAACGTGCGCCAGCGCGTCCGCTCCCACTTCACCGCCGGACCCGACTCGGCCAAACGCCAAAACCTCCTGCGCGACATCCACCGCATCGAAGCCGACTCCACCGGCTCGGTCCTGCTCGCGCGGCTGTGGGAAGACGTGCTCATCCGCAGGCATTGGCCCGTCCACAACCGGGCCCAAAAACAGCCCATCCAGCGCACCTGGATCATCCGGTACGACGACCGGGCAGGCTACCTCAGACTGGCCGCCGTCCGGCGCCGCCCCGCCACGCCGCCGCTTCGCCACTTCCACCACCCCTCCACAGCCCGCTCCTGGCTCTACGGCCTCGTCCAGCACGGCGTGCACCCGGCGCTCCTCGGCCTGGGCGACGACGGCACCGCGCCCTGGCCAGAAGCCGCGACCCACCGCGACCTACTCGAAACCGCCCTCGCACACGACGCGGAGATGCGCGGTGCTCGGTCTGCCCTCGTGGAACCCGGGCGCACACCGGAAGAAGTCGGCATCATCGTGCTCGAAGCCGGCGGTTTCGCAGGACTGGGGTACCTGCCGCGGGCAGAATGGGAAGCGGAAGGGGACCACGCGCTGGAGCGCATCGAGCGGCTCCCGGGGTCGACGACCACCGACGCTATTTTGGCCCATGCGTGGGACGAACACCTCAGCGGTGTTCGTCCCTTGCATGTGATCAGTTGCCGATAATCGGCAAATCGACAGAAGAACCGGGGAGCATCGTGCATGCTGCGGAATACGCGAGCACATTGCGGATGGATTGCGCCCGGGGCAGCGGCCGCACTTCGGGGGCCATCAACGCATCGAGCAACCGGTCTGAAGCAGAAAATCGAGGAGTACCGTGGGCCATGTGTGAGGGATTTGCCCCTCTAACGTGCCCGCCTCTCGGTTTATTGCACGGTCAACCGCATGCGGTGCAGTTCGACGAGTTTGCGCAGGTTGATCAGCGCATACCGCATGCGGCCCAGAGCGGTGTTGATGCTGACTCCCGTGCGCTCCGCGATTTCCCGGAAGCAGAGGTCTTCCTCGATGCGGAGCAGCACCACTTCGCGCTGCTCCTCAGGCAACCGGTCGATGAGCATGCGCACATCCCGCTCGATTTCTGCGTGCATCCACGCGTCCTCGGCGTGCAGGGAGCCATCGGAAAGCCCCGCGAACACGTCGAACTCCTCCGTGGAGCGGACCACAGGGATTTTGCGCGCGCGGCGGAAATGGTCGATGGCCAAATTGTGCGCGATGCGCAGCACCCACGGCAGAAACTTGCCCTCCTCCTGGTACTTGCCGGACTTCAAGGTGTGGATGACCTTGATGAAGGTGTCCTGGAAGAGGTCGTTTGCCACCTCTTGGTCGCGGACGATGAACAAAATCTTCGAGAAGACCTGCTCCTGGTACCGGTTCACTAACGCTTCGAATGCCCCCTCATCGCCTTGGATGTAGAGGCGGACCAACTCCTGGTCACTGCAGGCTGCACGCATGACTGTACGCTTTTAAAATGAGACAAACCGGACGGGCCGGAGAATTCAAAGCGTAGAGTCCTGATCGATGGGCGTGCGTTTGGGTTTCTGTACGCTCGAAAATAGGAAAAGTTTCTGACAATCCCAACCCGCGGTACCTTTCGGATGTTAAAGAAATGCAATGGAGTGGATTCGGATCCGAGGGGCACGCGCGCACAACTTGAAGTCCATCGACGTGGACATCCCGAAAGGGCAGCTGACGGTCATCACCGGCCTGAGCGGTTCCGGGAAGAGTTCCCTTGCATTCGATACGTTGTATGCTGAGGGCCAAAGGAGGTACGTCGAAAGCCTCAGCAGCTACGCACGCCAATTCCTCGGCCGACTCGACAAACCCGATGTCGACCGCATCGACGGTCTGACCCCCGCCATCGCCATCGACCAACGTTCCTCGGCCGGCGGCACCCGCTCCACGGTCGGCACCCGCACGGAAATCCACGACTACCTCCGCATCATCTACGCCCGCATCGGAACCACCTTCTCCCCGATCAGCGGCCTGCCCGTCCGCAGCGACCGGCCGGAAGACGTGCTCGACCGCATCCTACAGGAACCCGAAGGACGGCGGTTTCTTGTCGTCGCACCGCAGCCCGCCGGCCGCGCGCTAGGCTTGGCTTTTCATTTCTCCCATGCCGGCTATGTTGCGCAGGTTGCCGAGGTGTCAGTCGATGCCAACCGCAAAGTGAC
>JBMTYE010000221.1:0-3281 GCA_049454255.1 Flavobacteriales bacterium | reverse complement strand
GACGCACTGATGTAGTTCGCCGTGCCATAGCCCGGGTGGTTCGGAACGTTCGTTACGCCACCCACAGTGGTCGGAACGAATCCAGCATCAGTTCCCAAGTTTGAAACTCGGAAATAGTTGTCGTCGATGTCAGCCTGCAACGCGCCTTCGGCAGCGAGTGCGCGCGCCTCTTCGGCGTTCACATCGTTCGTGCGGGCTGTGATTTCGTTGTCGATGGCCGTCTGCAACGCGCCTTCCGCGGCGATTGCGCGACCCTCCTCAGCATTGACGTCGGCGATGCGGGCATTGACTTCAGCCGTGATTTGACCCTGTAAATCTGCCTCTGCAGCTTCTGCACGGTCCTCCTCAGCGTTAACGTCAGCAATCCGGTTCGCAATCTCAGCCGTGATTTGCGACTGGAGGTTTGCGTCAGCAGCGTCGACATAGGCCTTCGTGGTCAGGTGGCCCGGAGCGGTCGGAGCTGCCGCAGAAGCGTTGCCCGTAACCGTCAGGTTGCCGCCGACCGACGTGTTGCCCGTAACACCTAACGTACCCTGCACGGTAGCATCGAGCGTCGTGGTGTTGCCGAGGTCAGCCGAAACAGCGAACAGTTCTTGGATGTTCGCCTCACCCGCGTTCACCGTACCTGTCTGCACGGTGCTCGTCGACCACGTGTTCGTGGTGAGCGTGCCCGTGACGTTCAGGTTGCCGTTGACCGTGGCGTTTGCACCGCTCACCGAAATCGCAGTGAGGAGCTGGTTCAACGTCGTGGTGTGTCCACCGACAGTTGCTTCCAACGCCAACAGGCGACCGTTGTGATCGGTGATAAACCCGGACAACGCCGTGTCCGTGTTTCCCAAACTGGTCAAAGCATTGTTGACGGAGTTCACGAAGGTGTCGTAGTCACCGATGTGGCCATCGAGTTGACCCTGCAGCGCAGCGATTTCATCCTCCTGTCCGTTGAGAGCGTACATGGCGACCGGAACGGCCGTCACATTCACCTCACCGAACGATTGGTAGCCACCGCCGGCATTCACTTCAATGTGGAAGTGAAGTCCGGACGCCGACCAGTCGATCGATTCCAGCCCCGCCGTGTTCGACCCGAAGGTCAACGCGATGTTGCCGAACTCGCTCGTAAGGACGCCGTTGTGGTCTTCCGTCCACAGTACAGTTTCGGCAGCGTTACGCAGCGTGACACGGACGTCGATTGACGCACCCGCAATCGGGTCGCCATCGGCATCACGAGCCACCGCCTGGTAGGCGATGCCGTAGTTGCCGCCCTGCGCTTGCAAGGCGTTCAATGCTCCGTACATGCAGAGCAGGGAGAGGAAAAGTGTACGCATCACTTTTATCTTGGTTAAGATTTCAGAACCCGAATATACGAGAATTTTCTCGACAAACAATGAAATGCCCGCGACAAAATTCTATTAAGCACCTATCAAGCATGGTAGTTTACAATGTGACCGTCAGCGTGAGCCCCGCAAAGTCCGCGGAATGGCTCGATTTCATGCGCCTCGAACATGTGCCGGAGGTGCTGGCGACCGGCGCGTTCCGGGATTATAAAATTTGCCGCGTCCTCGTCTATGAAGATGGAGGACAGACGTTTGCGATACAGTATGTGGCGTGGAGTGCAGATCATTTGCGGCGGTATACGACTGAGCACGCTCCGCGGTTGCAAACCGCACACAAAAATCGTTTCGGCGAAGATGCGGTGGCCTTCCGGACGGTGCTTGAAGTCATCGAAGAGGGCCCGTCGGCGCCATGAAGGGGCCCCAGTCAGAGGGGGTCAGGGCGAAAAAGCACCTGGGCCAACACTTTCTACACGACGGCGCCGTGGCGCGCCGCATCGCCCTGGCAGCGCCAGCGGGCCGGGCCGTCGAAATCGGGCCAGGAACCGGAGCGCTCACGCGACCGCTGCTCGAACGGGGAGACGTGGATCTGTGGGCCATCGAGGTCGATGCGGAGAGTGCCGCGTACCTGCGAACGCACACGGATGGGTGGGGAGAGGACCGGGTGATGGAGGGGGATTTCCTGGTTTGGCATCCGGACACGGCCGCAGGCCTGGCCGGGCAGAGCTTCAACGTGCTTGGAAACTTCCCGTATAATATTTCGACGCAAATCCTCTTCCGCGTGCTCGACCTGCGCGATCGGATCCCCGGCGTAACTGGGATGTTTCAAAAGGAAGTTGCAGAACGCGTATGTGCTCCCCACGGTTCCCGTACCTACGGCATCCTCAGCGTTCTGCTCCAAACCTACTACGACGCCCGCTACCTCTTCACCGTCGGACCGGGCGCCTTCACCCCGCCCCCCAAGGTCGACAGTGGTGTGCTCGAACTCCGGCGTGCGGACCGCGACCCCGGCGTACCCTATCCCCACCTGCTCGCAGTGGTCAAGGCCGCCTTCAACCAACGGCGGAAAACCCTCCGCAACGCCCTACGCGCCGGGGGCTATTCCATCGACTTGGTTCCCGAAGACGTGCTGAGCCGGCGAGCCGAGCAGCTTTCTCCGGGAGACTTTGCGGAACTCGCCCGGCTGCTCGAACGGAGGTCAGCGACATGACTGCTATATATATGTATAGTCACCGGACTAGGTACACGCGCTCGCGGATTCCGTCCGGAAGGCAAAGCACGTACATTCCTGGTATAAGTACAGACAGATCAAGGACTTGCGTCCCCGCCACACCTTCATCCGCCCAAACTTCCGCCCCCCTACCGTCCACGACCGAAATGCGCCCCGACACTCCGCTCCTACACACCACGGTGCCGGAGGTGGGGTTCGGGAAGACCGGCGCGGCCATTCGCCCGGTTGCGGCGGTGGCTACCGAAGAGGGCGTTCCGTAGGCGGCCACGGCGAAGACCCGGTTGTCTGCATGGAGTTCTGCGACGCTGACATCGAGCAGGTGATCCCCGACGGGTGCACCCGTTGCTGCATCGATAACGCGCAGACGCATCGCAGAGAGGGCGTCGAGGTAGGCGAAGGCGTAGCGGCCGGTGGTTTGGTCCATCGCGCTGGCGTCGCCGATGAATCCATCGATGCCGGGAAGGGTCGCGAGCTCGGTGGCGGCTCCGGTGATCAGGTCCAGCTCCACCCACGCCCAGGTGTCACCCGCCGCGCCCGGGGAACGCAAGGCCCATACCCGATCCGCATCGAGCCCGGCCTCAAGCTCATGCAGCGCGAGCCCAGGTGCGGTGGTCGGCGAGGCGACGACCGCCTGGGCGGCCACATCGACTGTGACGAGGCGCGTGGATCCCAGCGCATCGACTCCGAGCAGGTGATAGCGGTGGGCGTCCGAGTCGAAGGTG
>JBMTYE010000220.1:0-3303 GCA_049454255.1 Flavobacteriales bacterium | reverse complement strand
CGAACAGATCATGAACGAAGGGATTGTACTCGTCTATGCAGAAGATTCCTTCGGCTACTGGAACCACATCCCGAGCGCCTGGACGGATATTGTGGGCTACGGGTATGTGTGGTCGGCGGCGACGGGCGGCATCGTGGGCCTCGACCACGACGAAGCGGTGGCGCCGGCGATGGACTACAATGTGCGCATCGTGACGATGAGCATGCGGTCGTACGAAGTGCTGGATGCCGAGGATTTGGCGACGTATGCGTCGCTGACCGAGGCGCTGGCATCGAAGTAAGCGGAACGACACCGAATTGCATGGGGCGGCCTCCGGGTCGCCCCGTGTATTTTTGGGACCATGCGTGCGGTCATACAACGGGTGAAGCGGGCGGAAGTGCGCTCGGAGGGGGAGGTGCTCGGCACCATCGGGGCGGGGTTTGTGGTGTTGCTCGGGGTGGCGGAAGGCGAGGGGGTGGAGGATGCTGTTTGGCTCGCCGCCAAAGTCATAGGACTTCGGGTACTCGCGGACGAAGAAGGCAAGATGAACCGAGATCTGCTCGAGACTGGCGGCGACATCCTTGTTGTCAGCCAATTCACCCTCCACGCCGCTTACAAAAAGGGCAACCGGCCCAGCTTTATCGCCGCAGCCCGACCGGAAACGGCCATTCCGCTGTACGAACGCTTTGTCGCAGAGACCACTGCATTGCTCGGCCGGCCGGTGGCGACGGGCCGCTTCGGCGCCGACATGGACGTGGAACTCATCAACGACGGCCCCGTCACCATCCTCATGGATACAGCCACAAAGAACTGATGCACAGCACAGAAGAGATTTCGCTGCGGGAGGCGCAGGCGCAGGTCGACCACTGGATTCGGACGTATGGCGTGCGCTATTTCAGCGAGTTAACGAACATGGCGCTGCTGACGGAAGAGGTCGGTGAAGTGGCACGTATCGTCGCCCGGCGCTACGGGGAGCTCAGCGCCAAACCCTCCGAGGTCGAAGGCGACCTTGCGGACGAGCTCACAGACGTCCTTTGGGTCCTGCTCGCGCTGGCGAACCAAACCGGGGTCGACCTCACCGAGGCCTTCGTCCGGAACCTCGAAAAGAAAACCGCGCGCGATGCCACGCGGCACAAGGAGAATCCGAGGCTGTGACCGAGGTTGAGGACGGGCGCGGCTGCGCCGCGCAGGTTGAGGGCGAGGCTGAGGTTGGGGTTGGGGTTGGGTTGAAATGAAAATGCTATGATTATGAAAAGGATAAGGTGGTTTTTCGCAGGAATGGGGTTGATGGGCGGGGTGGCGGCGCAACCGACGGCGTACACGCACGGACTAAAGTTGCGGAACGTGGGGCCGACGGTGATGAGCGGTCGGGTGGTCGATGTGGCGCTCGGGCCTGGAGACGGGTCGGAGTTCTATGTGGCCTATGCGACGGGCGGGGTTTGGCACACGGAGAACCACGGGACGAGCTTCGAACCGGTGTCGGACGGCATCGGAACCACGCGCATCGGGGCGATTGCCGTGCATCCTAAAACGGAACGGATGTGGGTCGGGACGGGGGAAGCAAACGCCTCGCGCAGTTCCTATTCCGGAACCGGCATGTACGTGAGCGACGACGGCGGGAAGGTGTGGCGGGAGGCTGGGCTGAAGGAGGTGCGGCACATCGCACGCATCGTGGTGCATCCGGAAGATCCGGCCACGGCGTGGGTGGCGGCCATGGGGCCCCTGTACACGACGAATACCACCGGCGGGGTCTACGTGACGCGGGACGGAGGCGTGAGTTGGAAGCGGGTTCTGAAGGTGCCGGGTAGCTTCGGCGATGCGGGAGCCATCGACCTCGTGGTGGATCCGCGCGATGCGAACCACCTGTGGGCAGCGACCTGGGACCGCACGCGGCGGGCGTGGAACTTCGAGGAGGCCGGCGTGGGGAGTGGGGTTTGGGAGTCGCGGGACGGGGGTGCGACGTGGCAGGCGGTGAACGAGGGCCTGCCTGCGGGCGGGCAACGCGGACGGATCGGCCTGGCGCTGCACGGCGACACCGGAACGCTCTATGCGCTCGTGGACAACCAGGGGCAAGGAGAAGACGAAGAAGACGAGGACGAGGGGAAGCTGAAGAAGGAGGACTTCCTGGCGATGGACCGGGAGGCGTTTGCACGGTTAGACCGGGGAGATTTGGCCCGCTTTCTCGAGGACAATGGGTTTCCGGAGGCGGATAGCGCGGCGACGGTCTTCGAGCGGGTGGCTGCAGGCGGGCTGAAACCCCGCGACCTGCACGATTGGCTCGTGGACGGAAATCGGGCCCTGTTCGACACGCCAGTCATCGGGGCGGAAGTGCTTGTGCTGCGCGACGGGCGCTGGACGCGGACGCATGCCGAGCCCCTGCGCGACGTCTGCTACACCTACGGCTACTACTTCGGAATGATCGAGGTGGATCCGAGCACGCCCGACCGGCTGTACATCGCCGGGGTGCCGCTGCTCGTCTCCGAGGATGGCGGCGCGACGTGGAAGAAGGCCTACGGCGACAACGTGCATGTGGACCACCACGCGCTGGTGATCCATCCCGACCGGCCGGGCCACCTGATCAGCGGCAACGACGGCGGGGTCAATGTGTCGTGGGACTACGGCAAGCACTGGACAAGCGCAAACAGCCCGGCGGTCGGCCAATTCTATACCGTGGAAGTCGACGAGGCCTCACCTTACCGCATCTACGGCGGCCTGCAGGACAACGGGTCGTGGGTCGGACCGTCGGAGTACACGTATTCACCGGATTGGCTTGCCGAGGGGCGCTATCCGTGGGAGCGGCTGGGCGGGGGCGACGGGATGCAGGTCGAGGTGGATCCGCGGTCAAACGAGGTGGTCATCTTCGGCTCGCAGTTCGGCTACTCGGAGCGCCTCGACCGGCGGAGCGGGGAGCGGTGGGACCTGCATCCCCTGCATGCCTTAGGGGAGGCGCCGTTGCGGTGGAATTGGCAAACGCCTGTGCTCCTCTCCCGCCACCAACCGGACGTCCTCTACATGGCCTCGCATGCCGTCCACCGCTCGCTCGACCAAGGCAAAACGTGGGAAAAACTCAGCGGCGCCCTGACGCACGGAGGACGCGTGGGCGACGTGCCGTACGGGACGATCACCTCGCTGCACGAAAGTCCGATGCGGTTCGGGATGCTGGCCGCCGGAACGGACGACGGCCGGCTGCACGTCAGCCGCGACGGGGGCTACACCTGGACCGAGCTGCCTTTCCCCCTGAAAAGCGCCTCGCCCGACGCGCGGTGGTGGGTCGCGGAAGTCCTGTGGAGCCACCACGTGAAGGACCGGCTCTACGTGGCACTC
>JBMTYE010000219.1:0-3312 GCA_049454255.1 Flavobacteriales bacterium | reverse complement strand
GCGCTCGGAGCGGATTTGGGGGCGGCCGGCCACAACCCGGCGGGACTCGGGGTGTACCGCAGGGGCGACCTGGGCATGAGCTTCGGAGTCGACGGCCGCCTGACAACTACCACGATGGCCGGACCCGCTGCAGACGAATCCACCTTCTCGGGCTCTATGCCGAACATCGGCATCGCGCTGACCTACCCGAGCATCGACCCCGACTGGACGTTTTCGACCCTTGCCATCACCTACCACCAACGCGCGCAGTACGCCGAGCGCTTCGCTGTCCCGCAGCACACGTCCGGCACTACCCTGCTCGACGTCTTTCGCGACCAAGCGACGGGCTACGCGAACGCCGATCTCGAATCCGCCCTACCACTGACCGCCGGACCGGCGTGGTACACCTACCTGCTGGACCCCGATCCCGCCGGCGGCCCGACCGATTACATCACGGCCATCCCGAACGGCGGGGTGGACATTCGCCGGGAAGTGCAACGCGAAGGGCGCTACGGAGAAACGGAAATCGCCTTCGCTACCGGCTTCCGCAACACGCTCTTCGGCGGCCTTACACTGAGCGTCCCGAACGTGCGCTTTTCAGAAACTTCCCGCTACCGGGAATTCGTTCGGCAAGACACGTTAGATCTTTCGGAATGGACCTACACAGAGGTCCTAGACGTAGAGGGCTCGGGCGTTTCCGCCAAACTCGGAATCCTTTGGCATGCCAGCGATTGGCTTCGCCTCGGCGGCAGCTTCCACCTTCCCACCCGGCTCAAGTTCCAAGAAACCTACGCCACCACAACGTCCAGCGTATTCCGCGACAACACGAGCTATTCGCATGACAGCCCGATGAACAGCTTCGACTACATCGTCCGCACGCCCGGACGGCTGTTGCTCGGAGCGGCCTTCGTACTCGGCGACATCGGCATCCTTGCTGCGGACTACGAACGCGTCGACCACCGGGGCGGCCGGCTCCGGGCGACTGCGTCGTCAGGATTCGACCGCAATGGCTACTTCGATGTCGAAAACGATGCCGCCGACCGGGTCCACGCCGTGTCGCATGCCGCCCGCGTCGGCCTCGAACTCCGTGTCACCGAGCAGTGGCGCGTCCGCTTCGGCGCCGGACAGGAGACGTCGCCGTACAGCGCTGCCGCCGACATCCAATCCGACGCTACGCGCTACTCGGGCTCCTTCGGCGTCGAATGGCGAAAAGACAGATTTTACCTCGGCGGGGCCTTCCGCCGGAGTTGGTACAGCGGAGATTACTACCTGAACAACCCCGAACTCACCGACCCTGCACAGATTGCGCGGGTCAGAGGGTTAGGCACCCTCGGTGCAGGAGTTCGGCTCTGAGAACGGGGATGCGTTTTGCCTGAGATGGGCACGTCACGCTGGAGGCCCGTACAACGCAATTGTCGCCCGCTCGGCTGAAGCGGGCAAGCACGGCGAAACAGGACAGGAAAGGGAACCGCGGCGCGCCCGGGAGGCGCCGACGGATTACTTCGTGGTGGCTTCCTTGCGGACGAGGTCGTCGATTTTCTGACGCTCTTCGTCGGCGAGCTCCTTGTCGACGAGGATGCGGCCGCTGTGTTCGTCGACGATGATGCGCTTGCGCTGGGCGATGTCGATCTGGCGCTGGGGCGGAATCTTGATGAACGAACCGGCGCTTGCCTCGCGCTCGATCGGAACGACTGCAAGGCCATTCTTCGCAGCGCCGCGGATGCGGCGGTAGCTCAGCAAGAGACGCTGGTCGATCGCTCCCGCCATTTCCTCTGACAGCTTCACAAGCACATCTTCCTCCTGGCGCGTTTCGGAAATGATTTCTTCGAGCTCAGCGCGCTTTGCATTCAGGTCGTCCTGGCGCTGCTCGAAGCGGGAACGGCTTGAGTCGACCGCCGCTTGCTTGTCCTCGAGCTGCACTTTGCACTCGCGGATGCGCTTCTCGCAGAGTTCGATTTCGAGCGTCTGGTACTCGACTTCCTTTGCAAGCGATTCGAATTCGCGGTTGTTGCGAACGTTGTTCTGCTGCTCGGTGTATTTGGCAATCAGGCCCTTGCTCTCGTCGATCTGGATCTTGTAGCCGCTGATGCGCTGGTTCACTTCATCGAGTTCCTCCTCGAGGCGCTGCAAGCGCGTGGAAAGGCCCACGAGCTCGTCCTCTAAATCCTGCACCTCGAGCGGCAACTCACCGCGTACCACGCGGATGCGGTCGATGCGCGAGTCGATCAGTTGCAAATCGTACAGGGCGCGGAGCTTGTCCTCAGCGGAAGTGACCTTTGCGTTCTTGCTCATGACAGGGGATTCAGCGGTAGTGGACGGGGTTCGGCGCTTGACGCGCCAAACGGACGGCGAAATTAGGGAATTCCACTTGGATTCTGCGGGAAATCGCCTCACAAGTTTTCACTTCTGTTTCGTAATGGCCTGCGTCCACGAGGAGCAACCGGCCGTCCGGCTCGAAAAAGCGGTGGTACGTCAGGTCTGCCGTCACAAATACGTCGGCTCCGGCGGCCACCGCGTCGGGCAGCAGAAAGCTCCCGGACCCGCCACATACTGCCACCCGGCGGACCGGCCGGCCGGTGAAGGCAGAGTGGCGCAGGACGGGGGTGGTCAGTGTGGATTTGGCCCGGTCGAGGAAGGCGATTTCGGATTCCTCGACCGGAAGCTCGCCCACCAGCCCGGCGCCCACCCCCGGGTGCAGGTTCTCCAGCGGCACGACCGTATGAGCAACTTCCTCATACGGATGGGCTTGCGACATCGCCGCCAGCACCTCCGGCAACTTCCAGCGGTCGACGATCACCTCCACCCGCTGCTCCGCGACCTCCTCGCGCGCGCCCACCGCGCCCACAGCCGGCTGCGCGCCCTCGAGCGGCAAAAAGCCCCCGACACCCGCGCTCCGGAAGCTGCATTCCGCATAGGCGCCCAATGCGCCAGCCCCCGCCGCAAACAACGCTCGTTGCACGCGCTCCACCGCCTCCTCCGGCACGTACACGGCCAGCGCAACGAGCCGCCCGGGAAGCGGCCGCAAGACCCGCAAACTGCTCGTTTCCAGCCCTAGAGCCTCGGCAAGCACCCGGTTCACCCCGTCGGAAACAGCATCCAAATTCGTGTGGAACGCGTGCAGCGCCACGCCGGCACGCACCGCCGCCAGCACGGTCCGCTGCTCCGGCGTCGCCCCGGTCAACCGCTTGAACGGCTTGAACATCACCGGATGATGCGCCACTACAAGCTGCGCCCCCCACTCCGCCGCTTCCGCCACGACCTGCTCGGTACAATCGAGCGACACGAGCACCTTCGTCACCGCCGGGCACTCGGGCAGCGCGTCGATGACCGTCT
>JBMTYE010000218.1:0-3345 GCA_049454255.1 Flavobacteriales bacterium | reverse complement strand
TCCGTGCGCAGCCGCGTCGCGCACGGAGACGGCGGGCGTCGCCGCCGTCCACGCCTTCCGGCTCGCAGCGGTTTAGGTGGCGGGCGGCGCGTCCGGAAGCGGCATCCAGTGGGTCACTTCCCGGAAGTACCGGTTGCTCGCACCTTCGCCGCCCCAAAAGTGCACCCCGTGCAATGCCGCCTTCTCCGGCGCCCCCGCAAAGAAGTCGCGGTGGAAGCGCAGCACGATGACCTCGCGCAACTCGATGTCCTCTTTGCCCGGGAGCGTGACGCGGTTGCCGGGGAGGAAGCCGAGAACCCGCGCGCCGTCTTGCGGCAGGCGGTCGGTGGTAGAAATCCAGGTGGCAGAATCGGTCATGCGCCGGTGAAGTGGGCGGGACGTTTTTCGAGGAAGGCGGCGACGCCCTCCGCGTAGTCGGCGGTGGCCGCGGCGGCGATTTGGAGGTCGCGTTCGGTGGTGAGGTGGTCGGAGAGGGACTGGTCCCAGCCGGCGTTGAACGCGCGTTTGGTCAGGCCGAGGGCGCGGGTGGGGAGTGCCGCAAGCCGCACGGCCAGGGCGTCCACCTCGGCCTCAAACACCTCATCCGCCACGGCACGGTAGATCATGCCGAGCGAAGCCGCCTCGCTCGCGCTCACCCGGTCGCCGAGGAAGGCGAGCGCTGCGGCCCGCTGCATCCCGACGAGCCGCGGTAGGATCCACGTGCCTCCGCTGTCCGGGATAAGCCCGATTTTCGAAAAGGCCTGGATGAAGGCGGCCGACTCCCGGGCCACCACGAGGTCGCAGGCCAGGGCGATGTTCGCGCCAGCTCCGGCCGCCACCCCGTTCACCGCGGCGATGACCGGCTTTTCCATCGCCCGAATCCTCCGGATGCTCGCGTTATACGTTTCCTCGACCACGGTGTAGAAGTCGGGCGCGTCGGGAGCGGTCACTTCCTTCAGGTCCTGGCCCGCGCAGAACGCCTTGCCGGCACCGGTCACCACGACACACCGCACTTCCGGATCACTTGCCGCCGCATCGAGCGCTTCCTGGAAGGCGCGACCCAGGTCCAAATTGAAGCTATTGAACACCTCAGGCCGGTTGAGCGTGAGGGTGCGGATGCCGGAGTGGGTGGAGGAGAGGAGCATGGTTGAGGTTGAGGTTGAGGTTAGGGGATGAGGGAGAAGGGGAGGGTGGTCATTTCGTAGCGATCGGCAATGGTGCAGAAATACCAGCCCGCAGGCAGATGGCCGACGGGAATCACGGTGGATAAGCGGTCGATTACTCCCGTTGCTACAGCGTTACCGGTGCTCGTGAAAATGGTGTACGTGGTTGAGGTTGAGGTTGAGGACGAGAGGGTGAGGTGGGTGGTGGCGGGGTTCGGGTAAAGGGTCCAGCGGGGAATGGTGGAGGTGGGGTCGGCGACAGAGGAGGTCAGGGTGATGTCGACTTCGAGGGTCGCGGTGCAGCCGTTTGCGTCGGTGGCGACAGCGGTGTAGGTGCCTGCTGGAACGTCCGTGAGCAGCGGTCCGGCGAGGATGACGGTGCCGTCGGCCGTGGTCCAAACCACCTCCGCAGGACCGTTCGCGCCCGTCCACGCGACCTCGGCGGCCCCGCCCGTGTTCCACACCAGCTCAAGTTCGAGCGTGCAGGGCAGGCAGGCCGGGAGCGGGGTGGGGTCCAGTTCGATAACCACGCCGTCGCTGAGGTCGACGTTTGCGAAGGCAGGGAACATGGCGGGATAGCGCGTGGCCCGGAAGAACAGGTTCGCGTTCGTGGTGAGCTGGGTGCCTTGGGCGACCGGGACGCCGTTGCTCAAGGGCAACCGGTAGTGCCACACGAGCGATCCTGCCGGCGTGAATTCGTAGGTCATGCCTGTCCGGCCGAGGGTGATGAGGTTGTTTCCGTTCGGCAGCCGCTGGAAGTTCGAGAGGCCTGAGCTGTAGAACGCCGTCGGGTTCGGCGGAGCCCAGGTCCAGTCCGGAGCGTCGGGCCCGAAGGTGCCGGTAGTGCCGGGCTGGTAGAGGCCGTCGGCGAAAGTGGGGGCGAGGATGTGGACGGTGGAATAGGGGCCGTCTAGGCTGGAGTTTTGGTTGTCAAAGACACCGATTTTGCCGAAGTCGGGCGTGCCGGGCTGCAGGCCCAAACCGTCAATCCAGTGGGCGCTGTGCTGGTAGTGGAGTTGACGGTCGTCCGGGGTGCCTGCGCCGTAGGCTGCTGGGTTGCCCCAGCGCCAAACCAGTCCCGACTCCGGCGCCGCGTGGTCGATGATCCACAGCTCGTTGAACGTCGGGATACTGACCAGGATGTGGCCGAGCTGGGGATGGTAGTCGATGCTGTTCGCGTGGAGCCAGTCCGCCGGGACGGTTTCCGGGGTGCCGAAGTTGACGTCGATGCGCTCGGGGAAGTCGGCGGGGGAGCCGTAGTGGGGGAGGTCGGGTGAGGTGGTTTGGACCAGATGGTCCCACGCCCTCCATTCCCAAACTACCGTCGCACCGCCCGCCCCGTCGGGCTGCAGCTCGATGATCTTCTCCGGCCACAGCCCGCTCGCGCCCACCGTTTCCGGGAGCCGGCCGGCAGCCACCGCCGCTGCCGAATCGACCTTTTCCCACACGAGGGCCAGCACGTTGCCGCCGGGGATGGGGACGAAGTCGTGGTGCAGCCGTTCGGTTGCCGTGTTGAGCGTGAAGCTCCATACCGGATCGCCGTCCCAGGTGATGCGCTCGATGGTGGCGCCGCCGCCACCGGCCCAAATCGCGTCGCCCGACGTCACCGCCGGACGCACCGCACGCACCAGGTCGCCGTTCGGAAGGAGGTAGGCGGAATTGCCGGGCCGCAAGGAGTCCGCGGCCTCCCACCGGTGGACGACCTCGCCGCAGAAGTTGATGAGGAAGGCATCCGGCTGGTTGTGCGGCTGGTAGAGCGTGTAGCCCGGCGAGACGGAGTCGGGGAGGAAGGCGAGGGTGCCCACGGTGGGGGTTTGGGCAAGCGCCGCAGCAGGCAGCAGCAATCCAGCGGTGAGGAACGATTTCATGGCAAATCAGTGTCGCAGAAGGAGGAACGTTGCACGGGCGGGCTGCGGCAGGCGTGCAATCAACCGAACGGTGTACACCCCCGGTTCGACGCCGGAGGCATCCCACGTGCCGTGCGTGTCAAAGCTACCGCTGGCCACCTGTTTTCCGTCGGCGCTCCAGACCTCAAACGCGGTGGGCCCGGGCGGGGCCGAGAGCTGGACGGGGCCGGTGGAGGGGTTCGGGAAGGCAGCGAAGGCCGCGCCGGGGGGCGAGGCGACCGCTGTGGGGAAGGTGGTGCAGTCGGATAGGGGGGCGCCGGTTTCGATGGGGTCGCCGGGGAGGAGCTGGCGTCCGG
>JBMTYE010000217.1:0-3391 GCA_049454255.1 Flavobacteriales bacterium | reverse complement strand
CACCGGTTGGGTGCAAACGAAGCGCCACCGGCCATCATCGGCGCGTTCATCGGGACCCAACTCGAGCACATGCTCAACGCCATCGAGGAGGGCATCGGCGAAGGCCCCCTTTCTCCGGACGACAAAACGGCCCTGAAGCTGGAAATCGGGCGGATTCCCGAGGTGCTGCTGGACAACACGGACCGCAACCGCACGTCGCCGTTTGCCTTCACCGGGAACAAGTTCGAACTCCGCGCGGTGGGCAGCACGGCGAACTGCGCGGTGCCCATGACGGTTTTGAACACCATCGTGGCCGACCAGCTTGAGTCGTTCAAAGTGGCCGTGGACGCGCGCATTGAAGGCGGCGACAAAAAAGACGACGCCATCCTGAAAGAACTCCAAAAGCTCATCATCGCCTGCAAGCCCATCCGCTTCGAAGGGAACGGCTACTCGCAAGAATGGGTCGAAGAGGCCGCACGCCGGGGACTGAACAACCTGCGGACCACCCCGGAAGCCCTGGAGGTGCTGACGCGGCCAGAGGTGATCGACCTGTTCGAGCGGATGCAGGTGCTCCGGCCCGAGGAGTTGCATGCGCGGGTGGAGGTGGATCTCGAAGGCTACCTGCTGAAGCGCGAAATCGAGCAGCGGGTGCTCTTGAACATGGCCCGCAACACCATACTGCCCGCTGCAATCG
The DNA here is from genome assembly GCA_049454255.1 of Flavobacteriales bacterium. Taxonomy (GTDB): domain Bacteria; phylum Bacteroidota; class Bacteroidia; order Flavobacteriales_D; family Sanyastnellaceae; genus CAMCYM01. The sequence continues at coordinate 2,718 of JBMTYE010000217.1, read as the reverse complement.
GCTATTCTAACACCTTGATTGCGAACATCCAAGGAGTGGAATCGGTGCTCGGTGCCGCAGGCGCTTCGCACACAGTCGCCCAGCGGGAGTTGCTTGAGCGGGTGGGCGCGGCCATGCAGCGGGTGCATGGACTCGCGGCGGAGCTGGAATCGTTGCACCACGCGGCTGAATCGCTGCCTACTGCGCTCGATCGCGCCAAATCCGTATCGAACCATGTCGTGCCGAAGCTCGCCGAGCTGGGCGCGGCGTGTTCAGAGCTGGAGCGGTGGGTGGACGATGCCGTTTGGCCCCTGCCGAAATTCTCAGAACTCCTCTTCACGCGCTGAGGGAGGTTCGAACGGACGTGTAAAAAAATCGAGCTGGGCGTGCGATTCCGTTTGCATGCCTTACTTTCGGCGGTTGATACCACAACGGGAAAGGATGCACCAACACCTGCAAGCGATTCTCTCTCAGGCCGGCCTTATGGTCGTCCTCGTACTCGGACTTTGCGCCTCTGGCTTTGCTCAAACAGATCTGACCGCTGAAGCGGACCGTGCGTATGCACGGGGTGGATTCTCGGAGGCTGCGTTAGAATACACGAAGGTGTACCCTCGAATCAAGAGCAAGGATGAGGCAGGTCGTGTAGCATACCTTATAGGTGAGAGCTACCGCCACATCATGAACCTCAATGCCGCAGAGGAATGGCTGAAAAAAGCTGTAGGATTGAAATACGGAGATTCGCATCCAGAGGTCTTCTTGAGCTACGGGGACGTGATGATCGTTCAGCACGAATTCGAAGAGGCGCGGGAGTGGTATGTAGCGTACCGCGACCAGGGAGGGGATTCGCAAGTGGCAAACCAGCGCATTGAGGCTGTGGAGGCTGCCGCGTTAGCACTCGACGAGCCCCCTGCGCGCTACATTGTAGAGAACATGCTTCTCATCAATTCGGAAGCATACGATTTCGGTGCCGCGTATTCAACGAAGAAAGGGGATGAAATCACATTTTCATCTTCGCGCGCTGCTTCGACCGGAACCGAGGATGACCCCATCACCGGTGAAGCGTACATGGACTTGTTCACCTCAACCCAGGACAAAAAGGGCCGGTGGAGCACTCCTGAGCCGGTCACCGGTGCAGTGAACACTGCAGCGAACGAAGGAACAGTCGCCTTCGATGCGAAGTACAAGATGATGTACTTCACCCGGTGCGTTACGGAAGGGACGTCGAATTTCGCGTGCGACATCTACCGTTCCCCGAATTTGGGTGGGCGCATGGGTCCTTCCGAGGTAGTAGCACTTGTGGACCGTACTCAAGATGACAGTTCTCAGGTGGGACACCCCGCATTCACAGCGGACAATGCTTATTTGCTCTTTGCCTCGGATATGCCCGGTGGTTTCGGAGGCAAGGACATCTGGTATGTCGCATACGACGCCAAGAAAGACGCGTTCGGCACTCCGGTGAACCTCGGTTCGACCGTAAATACGGAATTCGATGAGATGTTCCCTCGGACGCGCTTCGATGGAACGCTCTACTTCGCGTCAGCAGGCTGGGGTGGCATGGGGGGACTCGACATCTGCGAGGCAGCTCCGATTGCGGGCCAAACGATGAAGTTCGAGCAAGCCATCCCGATGAAGTACCCGATGAACAGCACCGCGGATGACTTCGGGATTGTGTTCAAGGAAGGTCTCAACGAAGGACTCCTCACCTCGAGCCGACCTGGAGGCCGCGGGCGTGACGACATTTACTCGTTCCGATTGCCGGAGCAAGAGTTCTGTTACCGCGCAAACGTGTACGACTACGACACGGGCAATCCGTTGCAGGCCACTGTGTTAGTTCAAGGTACGGACGGTAAATCGTGGACATTAACTGCAGATGCAGAAGGGTCTGTTTCGTTGTGCGAAAAGGAGCAAATCGTCAAGGATGTTACTTACGGGGTGGATGTCCGGATGCAAGGCTACATCGGAACCGGGGATCGGTTCTCTACGGTAGGCTTGACGGAAAGCACCACGTTCGCTCGGGAGTATTTCCTGAAAGAGATTGTTACTAACCAGGAGTACCCGATGCCGCTGGTGCTCTATCCCTTCAACCAAGCCACGTTGTTGGTGGACGCTCAGGTGAACTCAGAAGACAGCCTAAATTATCTCGTCGACTTGCTCACCCGGAACGAATCGCTCGTTATCCAACTCGAATCCCATACGGACAGCCGCGGAGATGCGAAGTACAATAAGGACTTGAGCCAACGCCGTGCCCAAACCTGCGTGGATTACCTCATTGCCCGCGGCATCGATGCGCGCCGTGTGGTCGCAGTCGGAAAGGGCGAAGAGCAGCTGTTGGTTTCTGACGCCACGATTGCGGCGATGAAGGCAGAAGCGGAGAAGGACAAAGGCCACCAGGCGAATCGCCGGACGGTGTTCCGAATCATTGCCACGGACTTCGTCCCGACCAAACAGTGAGCGGATCCGACCGATACGCCGCGCGCGGGGTCTCGGCCGGCAAGGAAGAGGTACACGCGGCGATTGCTGCGGTCGACAAAGGCCTCGTTCCAGGGGCGTTTTGCAAGGTTGTGCCTGATGCGCTAACGGGTAGTGCAGAACATGCGCTCGTTGTGCATGCTGATGGCGCGGGCACGAAGTCGTCCTTAGCGTATGCCTATTGGAAGGAAACGGGAGACTTAAGCGTATGGAAGGGCATCGCCCAGGACGCCATCGTCATGAACCTGGACGACTTGCTCTGCGTCGGTG
>JBMTYE010000216.1:0-3395 GCA_049454255.1 Flavobacteriales bacterium | reverse complement strand
CCGCGGGCGCCGCGGACGCCCAAACGCTTTCCGACAGCTGCCCGTCCACCTCGACCGCACCCACCGCTACGGCGAGGGCGCCGGCGGTGCGCTTCGGGGTTTGGGCCGCGGCCGGGCCGTAGGCTGTCGCGGCAAGCAGCATCCCGACCATCCCCCCGGTCACTCCCCCGCGTCTGCTCATCGGAAAATCCGCAACTGATTGAGCCACCGCTGGTACGCCGCGGCATTGCGCAGGTGTTTGTCGTAGCTCACCGCGAAATCGTGGCGCCCGCTGTCGTCCGGCCGCGCGCACATGAACAGGAATTCGTGCGATTCGGCCGCCAGCACGGCCTCCACATAGACCGTCTCCGGAATGCGGATGGGGCCCGGCGGCAACCCGGAATACTTGTACGTGTTGTACGGGTTGTCCACAGCGACGTGGCGGTCGAGCACGCGGCGCAGCGAGAAGTCGCCCACGGCGAATTTGACCGTCGGGTCCGCCTGCAGCAGCATTCCCTTGCGCAACCGGTTGAGGTACAGGCCAGCGACGGCAGCGGCTTCCGCGGTTTCCGCCGTCTCTTCCTGGACGATGGAGGCGAGCACGACCGCCTGCTGCGGGGTGAGGCCCTGGGCGGCGGCGGCGGCGGTCCGTTCCGGCGTCCACCACGCGACGCTTTCGGCGTACAAGCGGTCGCGCAGGGCGGCGGCGTCGCTCTCCCACCACATGCGGTAGGTGTCCGGCCGGATGCGCCACACCATGCTGTCCACCGCCAGCACCGCAGCCAGAGCCGCGCTATCCGTGCGGATGCGGCACGCCAGCTCTCCGGCCAAATCTTGCGGCAGCCGCACCGACCGCACCACTACCGCGACTTCCTCGCGGTCGCCCCGGCTGACGCGCCGCACGAACTCGAGGGCGCCCACCGGGCCGTCGAAGCAGTAGCGGCCGTCCTCGGGCGTGCGGTCCAGCGCCGCGAACAGGCGGTGGGCCGCCCGGAAGCCCGTGACGTCTTGGGCCGAGGCGCGGCACGCCGGCTCGTCCGGCGTGAGCGCCGTGAATTCCCCGGCCGTCACGTGAAGGCACCAGGGGCCGCCGTCCGCCGGGCCCACGGGGGTGTAGGCGAGCGTGGCCGCGATGCCCACAGCGCTGGCGCCGAGGAGTGCGGCGGCGGCGACGGCGATGAACCAGGGCCGGCGCCACAGCGGCCGAGCGGGGGAAGGGACTTCAGTCATGGGGCGGTCGGCATCCATTGCAGGAGATGAACATCGTGAAAGGCCGTTCCGTTGCGCACCCAGGCTTTCCAGACCCCGCGGTCCTCAAATCCCGCACTGCGGAACAGCGCCAGCGAGGCCGTGTGGCCCGCAGGAACTTCAGCAAACAGGGTGCGCAAGCCCAAATGCCCGGCGGCATAGTCCGTCAGCAACCGCAACCCCGCGGCACCGTGGCCCTCGCCCCGCCGCCGGGCATCGACGAGGATACCTACCCCGGCCTTGCCGCTGCGGGCATCGATGGCGTACAGGTCCACGGCCCCGACGGCCGTCCCGTCCGGCGCCTCAAGCACCAGCCGCACACTCCCCTCGGCAAACGGATCCGTGTCGGTCGACGCATAGCGCAGGAGCGCCTCGTGTGCGATGGGGGCCAGCCGGGCGCCGACCCACCAGTCCTCGGGCCGGTTTTCCCAGCCGTACAGCTGGGCGGCATCTGCCGGCTCTAGCGCCCGCAGCCGGTGGCCTCCTTCGAACATGGCCGCGAAGATAGCCGCTGAGCGGAGTACCTTGCGGGCATGCTGAAGGGAATTTGGGCTGCAGGAGCGGCGCTCCTGCTAGCCGGCTGCACGGTAAACAAAGACCTTATGTTCCGCACGGAAGAGGGCTTCGCTTTCGCCGACCTCTCGACCCTTTCCCGCGAGGAATACCGCATCGCGCCGAACGACCTCGTCGCGTTCCAGCTCTACTCGAACGGCGGCCAACGCCTGCTCGCGGGCACCGCCGGCACCACCGAATCGAACCCCTCCGCCGTCCAATCCCTCCAGCAAGCCGGCCAATTCCGCAACGGCATCCCCTACCTCGTCCTCCCCGACGGCCACATCGAGCTGCCGGAGGTGGGCAACCTGCGCATCGCGGGCCTCACCCTCGAGGAAGCGGAAGGCGCCATCGAAGCGGCTTACGTCCACCTCTACAACGACCCGTACGCGGTCCTGCAGGTGACGAACAACCGTGTGCTGGTCTTCCCTGGCGCGGCGGGCGCCGCCACGGTCATCACGCTGACAAACGCAAACACGACGGTCCTCGAGGTGCTTGCCCTCGCCGGCGGTGTGGCTGCACGCGGCAACGCCTCCCGGGTCAAGCTCATCCGCCGCTCGTCCGCCGGCTCCCAAGTGTACCTCATGGACCTCAGCACAGCCGCTGGCCTGGCCGCCGCCGCCACGGTCGTCCAGGCAAACGACATCCTCTACGTCGACCCGGTCCCGGACATCGCCTCCGAGGTCCTGCGCGACATCAACCCCATCGTCTCCATCGTTTCGTCGCTGAGCGTCTTGTGGGCGCTGCTGGCGAACGCCCTCTAACCCAGCCCGCCATGCCCCTCGAAGTTGCCTTCACGGATCTCCCGGACGTGCTGCTGCTGCGGCCCCGGCGGTTCACGGACGACCGCGGTCAGTTCGAGGAGACCTGGAATGCGGAGGATTTTCGCCTGGCCGTGGGCCGGCCGGTCACCTTCGTGCAGGACAACGCCAGCGTCTCAGCGGCCGGCGTGCTCCGCGGTCTGCACTTCCAGCATCCGCCCTTCGCCCAGGCCAAACTCGTCCGATGCGCCCACGGCGCCATCTTCGACGTCGCCGTGGACCTCCGCCCCACCTCGCCGACCTACGGCCGCTCCTTCTGCACCGAGCTCACCGCGGACTCCGGCTGGCAGCTTTGGATCCCCGAGGGCTTCGCCCACGGCTTCCTCGCCCTGACCCCCGGCACCCACGTCCATTACAAGTGCACCGCCCCCTATAGCCCGGCCCACGAGGGCTCCCTCCGCTGGGACGATCCCCACATCGCCATCCCCTGGCCCCTCACCGCCCCGCCGCTGCTCTCCCCGAAAGACGCGGCCGCCCCGGGGTGGGGGGGAGGTTGAGGTTGAGGTTGAGGTTGAGGTTGAGGACGAGCGCGGCTGCGCCGCGAAGGACGAGAACGAGGTTCAAGGTTAAGGGTTGTCAACGCTGGCTTACGGATACTCCCTGTTCTCAACCGCCAACCTCGTCCTTGTTCTTGATCCGCGTGCCTTACTTCTTCATGCGGGTTTTCATGAGTCCCCAAAGCATGCGCGACACCTCTGCTCCGGCAGCATGCAGTTCGTCTGCAGTGGTTCGAGGAACGCGGCCTTCCGCCACCAGCACGTCTATTCCGGCTAGGGCCTCAGCGACCGATCCGCG
>JBMTYE010000215.1:0-3436 GCA_049454255.1 Flavobacteriales bacterium | reverse complement strand
GAACCAACGGGCATCGCCACCGTACACCGCCTCGCCTCCTTGTGGAGTCGTCCAACGCAACCCGAGGGAATTGTCCGGCATGAGGACGAGGTCTTCGCCGTGGTCGGCAAAGATGTCGGCAGAAACCAGGGTCCCGTTGAAGCGCACATCCGCGGCTTCGAGGCGGTCGATTTGGCGCAGCGCAAACGGCTCGACAGCGTAGTAAAACCGGTCGCGGTCGTAGCGGTCCTGGCGCAAACTGGCTTCATCGAAGTACACGAAACTTGTGCTGTCGCTGGTGAAGTAGGGAAAGTCCGGATACATCGCCGACCGGGTCCCCGAACGGTTCAGCGGATGGTCGATCGCTAGGGTGCCAGACACTTCCGAGAGGGCATTTTTCACGCGGGTACGGACGGGCAGGCCCCGGGCATCCCGTTCCGTGCCGGTGACCATCAGGTGGAGTGCATCTACCCGGTTCAACTGAATCAAAAACTGCTCGTAGTCGAAGGTGAAGCCCTGGCCAGAGAACTCGAGGTTGCCCGCACGCACCGTTCCTTCGAAGGTGAAAGACCGGTTGCGGCCGATAGAAAGGCGGCCTTCTCGGGGGTAGATGCGAACGGATTGGGAATCGCTGGCCTGCACGACCTCGACGCCTTCGAGGTTCAGCCGGCCGTTGAGGAGGCTGAAGGCCGCGTTCGGTCCGCTGCGAACATCCGACTCGAACGCTAACACATCGTAATCGAGCGCTCCCCGCGCGTGGTCGAGCGTGGCCGAGGCCTTGTCGAGCACCGAGCAGCGCCACGTATCGAGGTTGAGCTCGATGTATCCTTCGAGGGCAAGCCGAAGGAAGATCATTTGGGTTTGTGTCTCGCTGAGCTTGATGTGGCGGCTGTACGCCGTGGTGCTGAATTCCGTTTGGCCGGTTTTGCGCACGAACTGCATCAGCTCGACCAGTGGATGGATGGGGTCGATGCCCCGCATCGCATCGAAGGCTTGCTCCCGGAAAAACCCGGTGCTCCGGAACGAAGCGCGCCGGTCTGCCGTTCCCGGCAAACTCCCGACCTCAACAGTCGCAGCATCCAACACCCACGAGACCGCATCGGCCTCGAACACCACATCGTGGTACGTGTCAGAAAACGGACGCATGCCGAGGCCATCGCGTTCTCGGAGAAAGGTCAGGCGCGCACTCTGTCGGGCATAGCGCACCCGCAAATCCGGATGGTACACAGAATCGTCCTCCCAATACATCGCCATGGAGGCGTGCACCGCAGAAAATCCGCGGACATCGAAACGGAACTCCGACGCACGGGTCCGAAACAACAAGGTGTCCTTACGCAGGACCTCGATCCTGGCGTCATAGCCTTCTGCTCCCACCCCAGCCAGGGTTCCTCCCCGCACGGAAATGCCCCCGATGAACCGCATGCCCGGTTGGATGGAGTCGAGCACGAGGAACTTCTCTTCGGAATCGAACCGCGGGTAGGCCACATCTTCCGGGTTGCGGTTGCGCACCAGCCGAATGCGCACAGATCCAGCTAATCCTTCTGGGAACCAATCGGTTGTCATAAAAGCCCGTTCGACATCGAATCCTTCCTTGTCTAACGACAGAATTCCAGAGCCCAGACGTGCTAGGTGGGTGGCCGGATCGAGCTCGGTGCCTTGCCACTGCATCCGGGCACTGTCGATGCGCACTTCTCCGTCTGCTATGCGCCAAGAACCCCATACATCGCTGATTTCTAACCGATCACCGGTGCATTCTCCGACAAGTGTCACACCCCGCAGGGGAAGGAAAGGGACGCTGTCTGTGCGAAAATCGATGCCCGCTCCTTCCAGTCGCCAAACGGCCTGCGGCCGGTCGGAAAGGATGCCTTTGTCGAAAAAAGCGAGCGACCCTGCTAAAAAACCCGGCAGTGCTTTCTTGCCCGATTTCGATTCGACAAGTGCCTGGACGACGGCATGCCAGCTGCCCCACGCATCGCGGCGAACACCTGCCGCGAGCGCATCTGCGGTCCTGAGGTAGTCGACGCCCGCGGCGGGCTTGAAGGTTTTGTCTTTCCGCAGCAGCGCGAGGGTGCGTTGCAGGGTGTCCAACCGCCCCGGCGGGAGCGTTCCTTCTTCCCACTTCTCAGCGAGGTCTTTGCGGATCCACCGGGCGGCATCGGCATCCGCGGTTTCCACCCATTTGGCCACTTCCGCGGCCCACGGCCCGACCGGAAGTGGCTCACTTTGAGCGCACAAAACCGACGAACACGCCCAGCATGTCCACACGATACCCCATGCCAGAAACTGCTTCATGGATCGATGCGTTTCCAACGTACGCAGGCCCACCCTTCGTGTGTGCGCACTTCCAACGGTTCCCAGTTCCACCCCGCCGCACATGCCTCAAGCAAGGGCACATCCGACGGGAAGAATCCGCTCGTAACAATTTCGTATTCAGCCGCTTGATCGTAAACCCACCAATCCGCCTGCAGCACGTTTCGGTTGATGTTTGCCAGCACACGGTGGAACTTCCCGTCCTCTGGGCGAAGAACAGAAGCATCCCCGCAGCGCACTTCGATGGCCTGCTCTAGGCCGTTTGCAACGGTATTTTCCCGGGCATTGTCTGCCGCACCCGGTTCGATTTCCACGGCTAAACACGCACTCGCACCCAAACGCACCGATGCGATGGCAAGGACACCCGTCCCGGCTCCCATATCGAGCACCCGCTCGCCTGCTGGCGGGTAATCGAGAAGGACCTCGACCATCAGGCGCGTCGTGGGATGGTGGCCCGTTCCGAAGGACATCTCCGGACGGATGATCACATCGATGCCTTCCGCTGGGGCGGCGTGGAAGGGCGCGCGGATGGTAGCCCTGCGACTGAACTCCACCGGCGCATACTCCGCTTCCCACCGCGCGTTCCAGTTCTCACCTTGCACCTCGTTCACTTCCCATACCAGCACTCCCAAGGGCGTGAGATCGCTCTGCACCTGCTCGACGGCTTCTAAATCCGCCTCCCCAGCGGCCGCGTACGCCCAAAGTTCATTCCCGTCCTCTCTGAACATCGTACAACCTGCCTCAGCCAGCAACGCCACAGCGATTTCACGGCCCGGTTCAGGATCCGCAAAGGTCAGATGCACCTCCAGAAACGCACTCATCGTCCGGCCTCCACGAGCTGGACGAACGACTCGACCTCGAGCGAAGCACCTCCGATGAGGCCCCCGTCCACGTGTGGCACACGGAAAAGGTCGACCACATTCGCGGGGTTCACGCTTCCACCGTACAGGATGGGAGGCACTTTCGAACGCACCGACCGGAGTACCTGGTCCACGTGGGCATGCATGGCTGCAACCTGATCTGGTGTGGCTGTAAGGCCCGTGCCGATGGCCCAAACAGGCTCATACGCCACCCAAATCTCTCCCTCCGGCTGCCCCTCTAGTGCATGTTTCAACTGGTTTTCAACCCGTTCAAATGCACGTCCGCC
>JBMTYE010000214.1:0-3449 GCA_049454255.1 Flavobacteriales bacterium | reverse complement strand
GAACCCCTGCTACCAGGATGAAAACCTGGCGTCCTAACCCCTAGACGAACGGGCCGCTTTGGGAGCGCAAATATACACCGACCTGCGGTGCACGCAAATCCCACACTCATTTTTTCCAAACCCACCAAGTCCAGCCGCGCAGCCGCCAGGTTTCAGATTCAGTTTCGAGTTTTCAGTTTGCAGTTTTCAGTTTGCAGTTGGGAGTTTCGAGTCTCCAGTCGGCTCCACCGGCCTCAACCTCGTTCTCGTTCTGCGGAGCGCAGCGACGCTCGTCCTCAATCCCCCAACCACGCCCGGTACATCCAGACCGTCTTTTCCTGGAGTCGGATGTAGTCGCTCATCAGGGCGTTCGTGCCCTCGTCACCGATCGAGGCCGAGAGGGCCAGCAGCGCGCGTTCGCGGACGAGCAACACGCTGAATGCGGCAACGCAGTGCTTCATGGCCTCTGCGCCGCTGGTGACATCGCGGACGGCGGGGACGTCCGAGCGCTTGAGGTAGTCGTCGTAGGTGTGCAGCGGGGTTTCGCCGAGGGTGAGGACACGTTCCGCGACCTCATCGATTTTCAGCTGGAGGTCCGTGTAGAGTTCCTCGAATTTCAGGTGGAGTTCGAAGAAGTTCGAGCCGCGCAGGTTCCAGTGGAAGCCGCGGACGTTTTGGTAGAAAAGCTGCAGGTCTGCCAGCAAATCGTTGAGACCGCGGGCGAGCTCCTTCACGGAGGTGGCATCGAGACCGATGGGGGCGTGGTGTTCCATGCCCCGAAGCTACGCACGCGGCGCCGTCAGTACGCCCGGGCGAAGAGGACCCGGCGGGCGGAGGGGGCGCCGGTGCGCACGCACTGGCCCGGCTCGTCTGGTGTGTCGAGGGGGATGCTGCGGATGGTGGCCTTCGTTTCGTCCTTGATGCGGTCCTCTGTTTCCGGGGTGCCGTCCCAGTGGGCGCGGACGAACCCACCGCGATCGAGGGCGGCGACGAAGTCGTCCCAGGAGTCGACCGTGTGGGTGGTGTCCGCCGTTCGCTGGGCGGCGCGGGTGAGCAGGGAGGTTTGGATGTCGTCGAGCAGGGTGCGGACGCGGTCGGTGAGGCCGTCCACGGGAACCACCGTTTTTTCGCGGGTGTCGCGGCGCGCGAGCTCGACCGTGCCGTTTTCGAGGTCCCGCGGCCCCATCGCGATGCGCAGCGGCACGCCCTTCAGCTCGTATTCCGCAAATTTCCAGCCGGACCGCTTCGTGGCGTCGTCGTCAAGCTTGACGCGGATGCCGGCGGCACGCAAGGCGTCTGCGATGCGGCGCAGGGCAGAGACCGTGTCCTCCATTTGGTCCGCGCCCTTGTAGATGGGCACCAGGACTACCTCGATGGGGGCCAGGCGCGGCGGAAGCACCAGCCCCGCATCGTCCGAATGCGACATGATGAGCGCCCCCATGAGCCGCGTCGACACCCCCCACGACGTCGCCCAAACCAGCTCCTGCCCCCCCTCGCGCGTGGCGAATTTCACGTCGAACGCCCGCGCAAAGTTCTGGCCGAGGAAGTGCGACGTGCCCGCCTGCAGCGCCTTCCCATCCTGCATCATCGCCTCGATGCAGTACGTGTCGAGCGCACCGGCAAACCGCTCGTTCGGCGTCTTCACCCCGCGCACCACCGGCATGGACATCCATTCTTCGGCGAAGCGCGCGTAGACGTCGAGCATCCGCCGCGTCTCCTCGACCGCCTCCTCCGCCGTTTCGTGCGCCGTGTGGCCCTCTTGCCACAGGAACTCCGTGGTTCTCAGGAACAACCGCGTCCGCATTTCCCACCGCACCACGTTCGCCCACTGGTTGATGAGCAGCGGCAGGTCCCGGTACGACTGGATCCAATCTTTGTAGGTGTTCCAAATGATCGTCTCGGAAGTCGGCCGCACCACGAGCTCCTCTTCGAGCTTCGCCTTCGGATCGACCACGATGCCGCCTCCGTTCGGGTCGTTCATAAGCCGGTAGTGGGTCACCACCGCGCATTCCTTCGCAAACCCCTCGACGTGCGCAGCTTCCCGCGACAAATAGCTCTTCGGAATGAACAGCGGGAAATAGGCATTCACGTGCCCGGTCTCCTTGAACATCGCGTCGAGCACGTCGCGCATCCGCTCCCAAATCGCATACCCGTACGGCTTGATGACCATGCACCCCTTCACGTCGCTGTGCTGCGCGAGATCCGCTTGCACGACGAGTTCGTTGTACCACTTGCTGTAATCGGTGTCCCGGGAGGTGAGCGTCGCCATCTTTGGTGTGATTTTTGCCGCTCTCCGGTCGGCCCACGGCCTTCCCTGCGGCGGGCCAAAAGTACCGACAATTCGTACCTTCAGCGTCATGAACACCCCGAATCCCTTCCGCGCTCCGGCTACGTTTGCCTTGCTCGCCGCGGCTGCCGCTGCTCTGCTCGGCAGTTCGGGCTGCTCCTCCCTCTCCACGACGTCGTCCCTCGAGGACGACGAGTGGTACCTCGGGCGTTCCGAGGCCTTCATCACCGACGAGGCCTCCCTCGCCTTTGCCTACCGCGAAGTCGAAGAAGCGATGGGCTCCGGCTCAGACCCTGCCGCTGACCCCTCCGCAACCGGCGACGACTACTACGATCCCTCGCGCTCCGCACGTTCGGGCTTTACCCCGGGCTTCGGCACAGGATTCATGGACCCCTTCGGATACGGCGGCTACAGCGGCTTCGGCAACCCGTATGGCTTCGGCGGCTTCGGGGATCCGTACGGTTACGGTGGCTTCGGAAATCCCTACGCCTTCAACGGTTTCGGAAACCCATACGGTTACGGCGGTTTCGGCAACCCATACTCGAACTGGAACCCCTACTTCAACTCCGGCTGGAACTCCGGCTGGAACTCTGGCTGGAACCCCTACTTCAACTCCGGCTGGAACCCCTACTTCAACTCAAACTGGAACCCAAACTGGAACTACGGCTGGAACCCCGAATCCTCCGGTTACACCTATGGACGGCGGACTCCGCTTTGGTCCACCACCCGCTCAAATTCAGCTTACGGCGAAGCCGGAAGGCTGCTGAAACCCCGTTCGAATCGTGTGGAAGAACCGGAATCGCCCGCAGAAGTTCAGCCCGCCGCACCAGCGCGTGTGACGGCTCCGAGCCCCACTCCGGCAACGCGGCCGGCACCTGCCCCGGCGCGCACCGCGCCACCTGCAGCCTCGCCTGCCCCGCGCACCGAACGCCCTGCCCGCACCCCCGCGGCCACGCCTGCCCCGCAGCCACGGCAGGAAACCCGGCCGGAACCCCGGTCAGAACCCCGTCAAGAACGGCCCACGGGAGGAGGCGGCGGCGGTAGCCGACCCGCTCCGGCACCCGCACCGCGTAGCCGAGGAGGGCAATGACCGCGGGTTTCGCGCGAGCCGCGTGCCGTGCCCTGTGCACCGCAGCGGTGTGGGCGGCGGTCACGCCTGCCTCAGCCCAAAACGAGCAAGACC
>JBMTYE010000213.1:0-3453 GCA_049454255.1 Flavobacteriales bacterium | reverse complement strand
GGCCTCCGGATCGAAGGCAACGACCTCTGCCCCGGCCTCGAGGAGCTTTTCGATCATGTACAAGGCGGGCGCTTCGCGGATGTCGTCGGTTTCCGGTTTAAACGCCAGTCCCCAAACGGCCACGCGCACGCCGGAGAGGTTGCCCTTGAAGTGGGCGAGAAGGGGTTCGAAGAGGATGGTCTTTTGGCGCTCGTTTACTTCCATCACGCTGCCGAGGATGTGGAAGTCGAACCCCTGTTCTTTTCCACTGCGGTGCAGGGCCTGGACGTCCTTCGGAAAGCAACTTCCGCCGTAACCGATGCCAGGAAAGAGAAACCGCGACCCGATGCGCGTATCCGACCCGATACCGCGGCGGACGAGGTCCACATCCGCACCGACCCGCTCGCAGAAATTCGCGATCTCGTTCATGAAGGTGATCTTCGTGGCGAGGAAGGCGTTCGCGGCGTATTTGGTGAGTTCGGCGCTCCGCTCGTCCATAAAAAGGATGGGATTGCCTTGCCGAACGAAGGGACGGTAGAGCTCCTCCATCACCTTGCGCGCACGCTCCGAGCTGCATCCGATGACGACACGGTCGGGCTTCATGAAATCGTCGACGGCATAGCCCTCCCGCAGGAACTCCGGATTCGAGACGATGTCGAAGGCGACCTGCGCGTGTGCGCCCACCGCAGCATGCACGCGTTCGGCCGTGCCCACGGGAACCGTACTCTTGTCGACGATGACTTTGTAATCGCGGATGATGCGACCGAGTTCGTCTGCCACGCCGAGGACATAGCTCAGGTCCGCCGATCCGTCCTCCCCGGGAGGGGTAGGCAGAGCGAGAAAAATAACGTGGGCCTTCTCAACGGCCTCGGCCAAATCCGTGGTAAACGTGAGCCGTCCTTCCGAGATATTCCGCTCGAAAAGCACGTCGAGGTGGGGCTCGTAAATCGGAATCTTTCCGGCTTGCATCGCAGCCACCTTCGCGGCATCGATGTCCACACAGACGACGGAGTTGCCCGTTTCTGCGAAGCACGTTCCGGTGACCAAACCGACGTAGCCGGTGCCGATGACTGCGATATTCATAGTGGAGTTTGAGTTTGAGTTTTCGCCGCTGCGCGGCTAGTTTGAGTTTGAGTTTGTGTGGCGATGAAGGCGATGGCTTCGGGGGTAAGTTGGGTATGCATCGGCAACGAAATGACCTCGCGCGAGAGCATTTCGGAAACCGGGAAATCCGCCGGATCGTAGCCGTAGCGCGCGAAAGCCGGCTGGCGGTGACCCGGGATGGGATAGTACACGCCGGTCGGAATGCCTACGCTCGCCAGTTCCTTGACAAGGGCGTCGCGGTCGATGCCGGGGATACGCAGGGTGTACTGGTGGAAGACGTGGGTCGCGCGTGGATCGCGGTGCGGGGTGAGGATGTGGGGATGGTCGGCAAAGTGCGCATCGTACGCGTCTGCGGCCGCGATGCGCGCGGCACAGTAGGCGTCGAGGTGGCGCAATTTTACCCGGAGCAACGCCGCTTGGAGGGTGTCGAGCCGCGAGTTGATGCCGACTTCCTCGTGGCGGTAGCGCACCTGCATGCCGTGGTTTGCGAGCCTTCGCACGCGCGCGGCAAGGTCCGCATCGTTCGTGAACACAGCGCCGCCGTCGCCGAGGCCGCCGAGGTTTTTCGAGGGGAAGAAGCTGGTGGTGCCGAGGGCGCCCAGGGTTCCGGTTTGGGGCGCGTCGGGCCGCGGCCCGGCGGCGCCAAACCCACGCGCAGAAATGGCCTGCGCCTTGTCCTCCACGATGGGGCCGCCGGTGGATGCACTGATTTCCAGCCAGGCATCCATGTCCGCCGGTTGACCGAAGAGGTGCACGGGCACGATGGCCCGCGTCCGCGGCGTCACCGCCTTGCGCACCTGGTCCACGTTGATGTTGAAGGTCTGCGGATCCACATCCACGAGGACCGGCGTGGCCCCGAGGAGCGCAACGACTTCGATGGTCGCAATGAAGGTGAATCCCGTGGTAATCACCTCATCGCCAGGCCCGATGTCCAGCGCCATGAGAGCAAGCTGCAGGGCATCCGTTCCGTTCGCGCACGGGATGACATGTGCGGCTCCGGTGTAGGCCGCAAGTTCTTCGGCGAAGGCGTCCACGTCCGGCCCCTTGATGTACGCACCTGAACGCACCACATCGAGCAGCGCGCGGTCGAGTTCGTCCTGGATTCGAGCGTGTTGGCCGCCGAGGTCGACCATCTGAATGGGCTGCATGGGCGGCATAAAAGGGAGGCGAAGATACTGCAGTACCTTCGACCCGTGCGCCGTTTCCTCCTGCCTTTTGCCTGCGCGGTGTGTGGTTTTGCCTTCGGCCAAACCCGCCCCGTCCGCGACTCCGTTTTGACGGCCCCGCACGTCCATGTCGTGGGCGGGATGGGCGCGCCTGCGGGGGATTTGGCCGAGCGCTACGGCGCCGGCGGACAGTTCGGCATCGGAGCTGGGGTGAAGTGGCGGTCCGGCTGGTTCACCGGGATCGAGGCGATGTGGGGATTCGGGGCGCCGGTCCGCGAAGCAGGAGTGCTCGCGAACCTCCTCACTCCCGATGGCCAACTCATTGACAACGAGGGCCAAGTCGCGCTCCTACAGGTCACCGGCCGCAGCGGCCTCTTCAGCGTGCATGCCGGGCGCCTTTTCCGCCTGCCGAACGGCCCGGCGAATTCGGGCATTTTGGCCACCTTCGGCGCCGGATCGCTGCACCACCGCGTTCATTTTGAGAACACGGAGAACGAGATTACGCAGCTGCAGGACCCCTACCTCGCCGGCTACGACCGGCTCGCCTGGGGCCCCGCGCTGCGCCAAACCCTGGCCTGGTGGAACATGTCAGACGACGGCTTGCGCAACTGGTTCGTCGGCCTCGAAGCGTGGCAAGCGCGCACGCTCCCGCAACGCGCGATGAACTTCGACACGGGGGTCACCGAAGTCGGTGCCCGCTTTGACGCATCCATCGCCATCCGTGCGGGCTGGGTCATTCACGTGTACAAGCGGCCTAACCGGGATTTTTGGAACTGATGGGCTGGCGGGACCGCTGGGCGATCGCACTCCTCTGCTGGGCCTCGCGCGGCTACATGGCGCTTCTGCGGTGTGCGGCGTGGCTGGGCCACCGGAGGGCGGTGGAGTGGGTGGGGATGAGGGAGGGGGAGGACGAGAACGAGGTTGAGGGTGAGGGGCGGGTGGTGTGGGTGCATTGTGCGTCCCTGGGTGAATACGAGCAAGGCCGGCCGGTGATCGAGGCGTGGCGGGCCCGGTTTCCGGAAGATGCGGTGCTGCTCACCTTTTTCAGTCCATCGGGCTTCAGGCCGCTCGTCGCGCGGCGTCCGCCGTGGTTCCGCGCGGGAGATCGGATTGCCGCATTGCCGGCCGACGTGCCGCGGAACGTCGAGGCCTTTCTCGACCGGTGGGGCGCGCGCCTACGGTACGCGGTGTTCGTGAAGTACGA
>JBMTYE010000212.1:0-3473 GCA_049454255.1 Flavobacteriales bacterium | reverse complement strand
GGTCGCCGGGGTGGGACGGCACGGATGCGTCGGGATTTTCAGGGGTGCCGTCGGGGTGGCGGAACAATTTGAACGGTATCCCGCTGAACTACGGGAACCAGGGGATGTGGTGGACGGGGACGTCGTCGTCGGGGCAGCTGTGGTACCGGCAGATGTACACCGGGTTCGATGGGATACAGCGGGCGCTGTATCCGAAGGCGGCGGGCTATTCCGTGCGGTGCGTGAAGGACTGAGGATCAGAAGAGGAAGTCGTAGCCCTCGAGGCGCAGCTTTTCGTATTTCTCCGTGTTGAAGCGGAAGAGGAGGGCGCCTTTGTGTTGGCCGGGCTGGCGGCCGTCGGCTTTCGCGGACAGGGGGAGGAGGATGTCCGTCTTGCGGAGCTTTTTGCGGAAGTTTCGCTTGTCGAAGGGGGTGCCGAGTGCGGTTTCGTAGAGCGTTTGGAGCTGGCCGAGGGTGAAGGGGTCCGGCAGCAGACTGAAGCCCACCGGACGGCGCTTGACCCGGCGCTTGAAGCGTTCCTGGGCGTAAGCGACGATTTCGTTGTGGTCAAACGCTAACTCCGGAACGGCCGTGTAGGGCGCCCACTGCATGCCGTGCCGCTCCCACGCCTCGGCCCGGAAATCCTCCGTCCGCACGGTCGCGTAATGCGCGATGTTTACGACCCGGCCGCCGGGGTGGCGGAAGACTTTGCCGAAGGCCTGGAGCTGCTCGATGCCGGCGGCGTTGTCGTAGCCGAAGAGCTCGACAAACATTTGGCGCGCGGAGGTAGACAGCTCGTCGCTGGCAGTAAGGTAGCGGCTGGGCAAGAACAGGGCGCCTTCGTACGGCGGTCGCGAACTGCGCGCGAGCAGCACCTGCAGGCGATGTCCATCGAACCCGATGAGCACCAGGCTGAGCGACAAAGCGACGGTGAACTCAGGATCCGCCTGGGGATAGCGCAGCATCTCACTCATGGGGAAGGGGGTGTAATGGGCCAAAGTTAGCCCCCGCCTGCATGCGCTCCGCCGCTTCCCTGTTAACAACCTTGGGGACGAAATGTGAATAAAGGTGGCCTCCGCGCGGCGTACTTTCGGAGGCCCTACCGCCATGAACGAAACCTCTGCCCCCCGCTCCCGGACTGCCGCGCGCACCGTGCCCCTGCCTGCCGACGTGGTGGGCAAACTGCCGCCCCAGGCCGTCGAGCTCGAGGAGGCGGTGCTCGGCGCGATGATGCTCGAGCAGCAGGCGGTGAACGCGGTCATCGACGTGCTGCGGCCGGAGAGCTTTTACCGCGAGGCGCACCAGCGCGTCTTCGAGGCCATCGCCCAGCTCTTCAACGCCTCGGAGCCGGTCGACCTGCTCACGGTCAGCGCCCGGCTGAAGCAGAACGGCCACCTCCAGCTCGTCGGCGGCCCGCAGGCCATCGCGCGGCTGACGAACCGCGTGGCCAGCGCGGCGAACATCGAAGCCCACGCCCGCATCATCGCCCAGAAGTACATCCAGCGCGAGCTCATCCGGGTGTCCACGCTCATCACGACGAAGGCCTTCGAGGACACGACCGACGTGCTCGACCTGCTCGACGAGGCCGAGAGCAGCCTCTTCGAAGTCGCGGAAGGCAACATCCGGCGCAGCTACGAAACGATGGCGAGCGTTCTGCGCAAGGCCCTCGAGGACATCGATGCGGCGCGCAGCCGGGAGGGCGGAGTCAGCGGCGTTCCGACGGGGTTTGCGGACCTCGACCGGATCACCGGCGGTTTCCAGCGCTCCGACATGATCGTCATCGCCGCCCGTCCCGGCATGGGCAAGACGGCGTTCGTCCTCTCGCTCGCGCGCAACGTGGCCGTCCAGTACGAGATTCCCGTTGCGGTCTTCTCCCTCGAGATGTCTGCGGTGCAGCTCGTGCAGCGCTTGATTTCGTCCGAGACGGAAATCAGCAGTGACAAGTTCCGCAAAGGCACCCTTGAAGACCACGAGTACACGCAGCTGCACGAACGCATCGGCAAGCTCGCGAAGGCGCCGCTGTTCCTGGACGATACGCCGGGGTTGAGTGTGTTCGAGTTGCGGGCCAAATGCCGGCGGCTCAAGGCCAGCGCCGGCATCGGACTGGTCATCATCGACTACCTGCAGCTCATGTCGGCAGGGAACGACCGCGGCAACCGCGAGCAGGAAATCTCGACCATCTCGCGCTCCATCAAATCCATCGCGAAGGAGCTCGATGTGCCCATCGTCGCCCTCAGCCAGCTCTCGCGGAATGTGGAGACGCGCGGCGGCGACAAGCGCCCCCTGCTCAGTGACCTCCGCGAGTCGGGGGCCATCGAGCAAGACGCCGACCTCGTGGCGTTCATCTACCGTGCTGAATACTACGGGATTACGGAACACCCTGACGGCATCGACACCGCGGGCCTCGGCGAACTCATCCTCGCGAAACACCGCCACGGCGCCCTCGACACCATCAAGATGCGCTTCGTTCAACGCCTTGCGAAGTTCACGGACTACGACGCCTTTGCTGCCCCTGTGTTCGACCGCGGTCCGGCCGCTCCCGGCGGAGGAGGGCTCCGTCCGAACTCGGGCTTCGTCTCCGAGCCCCCGACGATGACCATGCCATCCCGGATGAACGACGACATTGCCCCGGACGCAAACGACGACTTCCTTGACTCTGCGCGGCCGCTGCACGAGGAGCCTCCGTTCTGAGAACGCGCCGTACCTTCAGGGCATGAGCGGAAGGACCTTGCGGATGCTGGTGCTCGTCGCCTGCGGCATGTGGGCGACGGCCGGACGGGCTGCGCATATCCTGATTCCCATGGACGGCTCGCAGGCGAACCACCTGAAGGCGTACGGGATTGCGTTTTGGGTGCTCGAGCAGGACGTGCCCATCGAGTGGCTGCTGAACTACCGGGGTGGCAGCTTTTTGCTGCCCAACGTGGGCACCGTCGCCACCGAATGTGTCGTGCGCGGAGTAAGCCACCAGGTCATCGCCGACGTGCAGGCCCAGGCCATCCGCGATGAAATCAGCGATCCGGAAGTAAACATGGAGCGGGTCAAGCTCGAAGTGGTCCCCCGCATCGCCGTCTACAGCCCGGAAGGCAAACAGCCCTGGGACGATGCCGTGACCCTCGTGCTGGAGTATGCTGAAATCCCCTACGAGGTAATCTACGATGCGGAGGTGCTCGCCGGGGAACTCGTGAACTACGACTGGCTGCACCTGCACCACGAGGACTTCACGGGCCAGTACGGGAAGTTCTACAAAAACTACCGCAACGCGGTGTGGTACCAAGAAGAGGTCCGCAGCCAGGAAGCGTCTGCGCGGACACTCGGGTTTCGTAAGGTCAGCGCCATGAAGCGCGAGGTAGCGCTGCGCATCCGCGACTTCGTGCTCGGGGGCGGATTTCTGTTCACCATGTGCAGCGGGACGGACTCGTTCGACATCGCACTCGCCGCGGCCGGCACGGACATCGTCGAGTCGGTGTTCGACGGCGACCCCGCTGCCTCAGATG
>JBMTYE010000211.1:0-3530 GCA_049454255.1 Flavobacteriales bacterium | reverse complement strand
GCTGACGGGGAGGAGGCGCGCGGGGCCGACGTCGGTGCCGTACCAGGAATCGAGGACGAGCCCGGCGGCCGCCGCGTCGGTCAGTGCGTCGATGGGGAGCGGGGTGCCGGCGGGAAGGGCCGCGTCGCGGTACCAGTCGAGGCCCCAAGCGACGAGGCGGTCGCCGTCCCATTTGGCGAGGAGCAAGCTGCCGATGACGGGAATGCCGTCAACGGTTTGGTCGGCGAGGACCCGCACGTGCCGGCCTGCACCGGGAGCGACGCGCCAGGCCTGGGCCGAGGGAATTCCGAAGTCAGGTAGGACTGCTGCTGCCCAGGCCTCGGTGCGGGCGAGGGCGTCAGCGCCTGCGTAGACCAGGCCCGGACCGAATGCGCGATGCGGCAACCCCGTCGCCGGATCCATGATGGCCCGCCAGCCGGGCTGCTGCGCCGCGAAGACCGGCCAAGCCGAGGCCTCCCGCAACTCCCGCTGGGAATCCGCATCGGGTGCTGGGGTGGCGCGCGGAATCCGGATTTCGTGCGGATCGCGGGCGGATACGAATTCGGTTTGGGCCGCGAGCGGAGCGGCAGCGGTCAACAGGACCGGAAGACACAGCAGAAGGCGCATGGCGTCAATTAAATGCGCCTGAAGGTAAGGCATCCTGCCCGCGAGCGCGACCCTCAATGCAAAGGAAACGCCGCAGCTCCGTCCTCAATCAGCAGAATCAGGGGCTCACCAGATCCGTCCTCGGGAAACAACAGCACTTCAGCCACGAAGGACAGCCGCCGCGTGGCGTGGCCTTGATCGCTCACAAGGAAATCTCCGGATGTCACCACCTCGAACAGATTATCAGGCGAAGGGCCACTGCTGCCCGCACAGCTTCCTTCTGACCGGAACCACCGACCTGCCGCATCCCGATAGCGAACGGCAACTCCCTCCCCTCCAGAAACTTGTACTTGTATTGCAAGCTGAACTACTGGGGCTTGACACCCCACTCCCGCCTCTTCTGGAATGTGCACGTCGATCCGGAAGTCTCCGAATTCGGTCGCGCCAGGCGCAGGCTCGATGCGAACATCGAGGTCCGATGTACCCTCCCACGGCCAGAACACCTCCGCGTTGCCTTCGGTCATGACTTCCTCGCTGTCAATCGTCCACAGCCAGGCCATGTTCTCCGACTCCGCCGGTGGAATCAGCCGAAGACCGCCCGGCTCGAATTCGACTCCGATGCTGCGCGTCAAAACCTGACGACCGCATAATCCCCCGGGAAACAATCGGTAATCCAGTTCCCAGTCGCAGCCATCCGCATCGCTTCCATCGAACCGGATGCGCAACTCCTCGGCGTCAGCATCCCAAAAGACATTCGTCGAAGTACCTGAATCAGCTCCGTTGACTTCCCAATCGCCCGGCGGGCCTTCAAAATGAAGATGAACCTCTCCATCGGTATCCAGGGAAGGTGCCAGAAACGGCCACACTCCAGGCGCTAAAGCGGCATTTGAAACACTCCCTGGACCTGCCGTTTCGCGCCTGAATTCGAGCCGTTCACCCGTCGTCCGAACAAACATGCATGCCGTAACAGCAACCTCCGGCTCGGGGTGGCTCAGCTCCGTTTCTACGGAACAATCTGGCGTGCCTGCAGTCCAACTGAGCGCTGATCCATTCAACGAACCGATGAGATAAAGCTGTTTGGCGGCCGGCTCGGGAGGAACGACCTCGTAATGGGTGCAACCGAAGCCGGCCAGCACCCCCACGACACAGGCCACTGCGCCTCCATGTAGTAACTTCCTCATGGCCTCCTTGCTGCGATGAGACGCACTGTAAACGGGGACTCCGTCGACACCGTTGCCGCTTCAGAACGGTGAGGGCCTGGAATCCTCCAGGCCATTTCCACCCCCCACCGGTAGCGTTCGTGTCCGTCCACATGCACACGGACCGCAGGTCCCAGTGACCACCGCGACATGCCCTCGAGGGTACCCCAACCGGATTCGGTGCGCACGACACCACCAGGTTCCTCCGCTTGCAGCTCCACCTTACGCGCTGCGACCCAACCTGCCCAACCGCCCAGAGCGAGGGCTCCGTGCACCCCCAGCGGACGTTCGACAAAGAGCGTACCTCCGATGCCCAGTGCATTTCGACTGTGCGCTACCCGCTGACGCGTAGCAAAGGAAAACTGCCCCACATCTTCGATCCCCACCACCGTTATCCCAGCCCGATTCCATTCACCTTCAGCCACAGCACGCATCGACCACCGCGGCGGAAGCCCCCTCACTGGAAAGGACCGTTCAGCGCCTGCTGCCCATGAGCCGTCCAGACCTACGCCACACCGCGGAAGCCACTTCGAACGGTCAGCGACCGGATGCACATCGACGGGAATGTCAACCAGCGTTCCAGAATGCTGCGCGAACCCCTTGGGACGGCGCAGCGCAAGTCCGAGTAGATCTTGAATTGACGCTCCTGACTCGTCTCCACCGCTGAGGGAAGAAATCTCACTTCTCACGCCATCGCTTTCGGCACGTACAGCAACCGCCCGCTCCGAACGCACCTGCGTGGGGTTCGAAACCCTGGAGGACGCGTCTCCGGGAACCGCAAGGGATGCAGCCCGTGAACCAGCAGGAGCAACGGCACCTCCGCGCTTTGCGGCGCCGAGGTCCTTTTCCTCGGTTGGAGGCCGGACAGACTCGCCAGAGACTCCCGGGTCTTCCTTCGCATCAGAGGACGATGCGACCTGTTCGTGGAGCATCCTCCCAGCCGCACGCGTGGCTTCGGCGTGCTCGGTGGACTTCGGATTAGCATCCGTGCGGTCCAGCCAAATCTGGTTTCCGGCAAATACTGCCCCTACGATCAGCAGCGGTGCCAGCCGTCGGGACCACGTGCGAACATCTGAACGGATCTCAGCCCGGCGGATGACACGCTCCGCAGCCTCCCAGTCGGAAGGCTGAAACTCGGAGGGATCCTGGTTCGGCCGGTTCATGCTTCAATCCAATTCGTTTTCAAGACTTTCCTGAGGTGGCTCTTCGCTGTGCTGAAATGCCAGTGGCACGTTCCTTCAGGTATACGCAACATCTCCGCAATTTCTTTGTGGCGAAAGCCCTCAATCGCATACAGATTGAAAACCCGCCGTGTCACCGGGGACAATTCCGCAAGCCCGATTCGCACTTGCTCCTCAAATTCCTCTCCCTGACCGAGCGGAACCGAATCGTCCGCAACCCCGGAAAGGGCGGCCACATCCGATTCCACAACGTGCCGGGTGTGTCGGCTTTCCCGCCGAATTTCATCCAAGATGATGTTTTTCAGCACCATAGCCATCCAAGGTCGAAGCTCCATTTCTGCATTGAATCGATCGAACTGCAGAAAGATGCGGGCAAAGCCCAAATTCACCCACTCCACGGCTTGGTCCCGATTGACCGAAAAACGCAGCGCAATCTTCATGAGGAACGCAAAATGCCCTTGATAAAACGCATTCTGCGCCCTCCGGTCCCGTTTGCGACACCGTTCGACCAGATTGCGTTCCTCTTCTGTCACTTCGTTACCCGTTGGACAAAACGAAAAAGAAA
>JBMTYE010000210.1:0-3560 GCA_049454255.1 Flavobacteriales bacterium | reverse complement strand
TCCTGGCCGAGCACGTCGGCGAATGGTTCGAACGCGATGAGCCGGTTCCCTACATGGAGAAGGTGTTTCCCATCCGCCCCGCGCAACGCGAGCGCATCCCGGCGGTCACGCACGTGGACGGCACGGGCCGCCTGCAGAGCGTCTACGCCCATGTCGCCCCCCGCTACCACGGACTCATCAGCGCGTTCTACCGCAAAACCGGTGTGCCTATCTTGCTGAATACCAGCTTTAACGAGAACGAGCCCATCGTCAACGAGCCGTCCCAAGCGCTCGACTGCTACCTGCGCACGAGCATGGACCTGCTGGTGCTGGGGAACGTGATCATCCAGCGGCAACCGGCATGATTTCTCCCACGTCTCTCCCCGGTGTGCTGCGGCGGGTCTACCGCTTGCTCAG
Organism: Flavobacteriales bacterium; assembly: GCA_049454255.1. Classification (GTDB taxonomy): domain Bacteria; phylum Bacteroidota; class Bacteroidia; order Flavobacteriales_D; family Sanyastnellaceae; genus CAMCYM01. The sequence goes on along the minus strand of JBMTYE010000210.1, from coordinate 3,164 downwards.
CCCCTCGGAACGCAAGAAATCCGCGCTGCTTCTGGCGAGCATCTTTCTGAATAGCATCGTGGAAATCTTAGGCCTGGCGGTCATCGTTCCGGTCATCGGCCTGGTCGTGCAGCCGGAGACCATCGCGACGAATCCGTGGCTCAACCGCGCCTTCACCGCCGTGCATCCGCTGGGCATCGACACGCCCGCGCGCTTTCTCATCGCCCTGTGCGTGCTGATGATTCTCGCGTTCCTGTTCAAGGCCTTGTTCGGCCTGGCGGCCAATCTGTTCCAAACCCGTTTCTCCTTCGCCGTCGCCCACCGCCTCTCGGGCGACATGTGGACGCACCATTTCGCCTCAAGCCTCGAGCGCATGCGCACGAACGATTCCGGCCGCATCCTTGCCGAGATCAACTCGTGGCCCATCGCGTTCGCCGCCACGTTCATGGTAGGCGGCTTGCTGATTTTAAGCGAAGTCACAGTCATTGCGATCCTCGCAGGGGGGCTGCTCGTGTACAACCCCACGGTGTTTTTGAGCATCACTGCGCTGCTGGTTCTGGGTTCCTTCCTCATCCGCACGGCGACCCGGCGTCGGCTGGCCATCTACAGCGGCATCCGCCAGCACCTGGAGCCGCACACCACGACCCTGGTCACCGATGCCGTGCGCGGCTTCCTCGAGGTCATCACCTTCCGGGCCGCAGATGCTGTGCGTGATGCCTACCTGAGCGAGCGGTGGAAGGTGTTCCGGATGAACAGCAACACCGCCGTACTCAGCCTAGCTCCAGCCAAACTCTACGAGGTCCTCGCTGTAGTGGCCGTGGCGGGCTCCATCATCATCGCGCTCCTGCAAGGCACCCCGGAGGCGGGATTCCTGCAACTGCTCACCTTCATGGCCATCAGCGCCTACCGCATCATGCCGTCGATGAGTCGATTAAGCAGCACCGTCATGGGCATGCGCGGCCAAATGCACGTGCTCGAAACCATGGAGCTCGGGGCGGAGCAGGGGCGCTTGATCGCGGCGAAACGCTCCGGCGCAGGATCTTCGCAGGCCCTCGTGCCGGATTCCCCGATCGACATCCGCCTTTCCGGGCTGACGCTCGGGTATACTTCCCGGCCGGAGCCCGTCCTCGAGGATCTCCAGTACGCCTTCGCGGCCGGCCAAATGCACGCCATCGTCGGCCCCTCCGGCTCCGGAAAAAGCACCCTCATCAGCGCCTTGCTCGGGCTGCATCACCCGGCGGGCGGAGGCGTGCAAGTCGTGCAGCGTGACGGGGAAGCACGCGTGCTCGGCGACGACCTGCCGCTATCGGAGTGGATCTTGCATGTGGGGTATTTGTCCCAGCAGCCTTTCCTGTTTCAAGGAACGGTTCGAGAAAACCTCACCTTGCGCGTGCGGGGTGCTCAAATCGACGAAGTCGCTGTGCATCAGCTCATCCGCGTCCTCCAACTCGAGGAATGCCTGGGAAGTTCGCCGCTCGACTTCATACTTCAAGAGGGGGGGAGCAACCTCAGCGGCGGGCAGCAGCAGCGTCTCGCCCTCCTCCGCGCGCTCCAACTGCACCGCCCCGTCCTCATCCTCGACGAGGCCACCAGCGCCCTCGACGCCGAGCTGCGCGATGTGGTCTTCGCGTTGCTGCGCGACCGCGCGAGCCAGGGCTGCAACGTCATCCTGGTGACCCACGACCGCGAACTCGCCGACCGGTGCGACGACGTGTTCGAGCTCAACCAAACAGCCATGGCATGATCTCCTCGCACGCAGAATCCCGAGGAACTCGCCAGCAGCGCATCCTCTTTCTCTACTCCGAACTCGCGGGGTACTTCTTGGCGTGTGCGGAGGAGCTCGGGAAGCATCCGGAGGTGGAAGCGGTGACGATCGTTCATCTGCCGGTGAATCCGGAGGCGCCCTTCCAGCTCGCGTCCTCCGAGGCGTATTCCCTCGTTCCGAAAGCGTCGCTCGGAAAGGGGCTCCCGGCTTTTGTGCGGGAGTTCAGGCCCACCGCGCTGGTGTGTTCCGGATGGATGGACGCGGACTACAACCGCATCGCGCGGGAGTGGTGTCCGCGCATTCCGGTAGTGCTGACTTTAGATAATTGGTGGACAGGAAGTTGGAAGCAGCGTATCGCGGCATGGTCCAGCCCTTGGTACATGCAGCGCCACTTCAACCGGGCCTGGGTGCCGGGTGCTCCGCAGAAGCCCTTTGCCGAGAAACTCGGCTTCACCGGCAACCGGCTGGCCACTGGATTCTACTGCGCGGATTCCCGCCCTTTCCAGCGGGTTTGGGAGGAGCGGCAGCTCCGCACGCCTGCAAAGAAAATCCTCTACATCGGCCGCTACCTTGAGGTGAAAGGAGTGAGGGAATTGTGGGATGCTTTTTCCTCACTTTCAGACATCTACCCTGACTGGGAACTTCACTGCATCGGCACAGGCGACCTGTGGGAGCAGCGTAAAATCCATCCCCAAATCGTTCACCACGGATTCAAGCAACCCCACGAATTGCATCCCCACCTCGTGGATGCGGCCTGCTTCGTCATGCCCAGCAAAGCCGAGCCGTGGGGCGTCGTCTTGCACGAAATGGCCATCGCGGGCTTGCCCCTCCTCGCCAGCGACCGGGTCGGAGCCGCCACCGCCTTCCTCCACGACGGAGAGAATGGATTTCGATTCCGCCCATCTGAAATCACCACCGCGTTAGGGACGTTTATGGATCGTTTCGACCCTGATAACAAGGTGTTTGAGGCAAGGAGTCATGGGTTAGGCTCCCATCACAATGCCGTTCGGTGGATGGCATCTTTGTTTTCAATCCTACCGGGGCAAGTACACGAAGCAATCGCATGAGAATACTGTACTACTCAGGACATCCTAACCTCCACCTGCATGCAAGGACAGGATACGGCACCCATTGGAGAACGGGGGAGGAGCAGAGCCCGCCCGGTCCACGAATAGCCAAACGCGGGGTGAAAGCAATTTTGCCCTCCATCCTATGGGAAACACTGAAGGATATCAACCTCTTATCCTGGGATTTACGGTCTGGAAAGGCGTTAAATGACTATGTGAAAACACTCGAGCCAGATGTAATTTACGAGCGCAATTTCTTGTCCATGCTGGCGGGAGTTCGTGTGGCGAGGAACCACAAAATCCACCACATCTTGGAGGTGAATTCACCGCAGGTTAGTGAGCGCATCGCATTA
>JBMTYE010000209.1:0-3564 GCA_049454255.1 Flavobacteriales bacterium | reverse complement strand
GCCCCAGCAAGCAGCACGAGTGCGAACAGGGCGACCGTGATGGCCGCCGCACGCCGTTCGTCGCGGCGCTGCTGCGCAATGCGGGCCGATTCAAGCACCGGATTCATGGTGTCAGGGGGCAGCAGCCGGAGTAGAGACCGGTGACGCGCCGAGCATCACCTTCCAGTTGTTTGCCTTCGCCATGCCGATGACCTCGACGGTCGAACCGGTGGGCACGCTGGCGTCCACTTCGAGGTACATGATGGTGTTTTCCGTCTCGCCCATGCGGGCAGCAATGAGCGCTTCCAGGTCCTCGCGCGGCACCCAGCCGCCGTTGAGGTAATACGATCCGTCGGCTTTGATGCTAAGCGTCAGCTTCGGGGTGACGGCTGTCGTGCCTTTGGCCTTCGGCAACTCCACGTTGACGCCATTCGACGCCATCGTGGCGAGGATGAGAAAGAAGATGAGCAGGAGGAACACGAGGTCCGTCATGGACGACATGTTGCCGCCGACCTCGATTTTCGTGCGTTGCCCGAGGTTCATCGCGTAGGTTCTTCGAGGATGTCGAGAAACTCGATGGATGTCGCCTCCATCTGGTTGATGACCTTGCTGACCTTGCTCACGAGGTGGTTGTAGGCCACATAGGCCAAAATGCCCACGATCAAGCCGAAGACCGTGGTGATCATGGCTTGCTTCGTTCCAGAGCTGATGTCTTCGACGCGCACGGTGCCGGCGGCCTCCATAGCAACGAAAACTTGGACCATGCCGATGACCGTACCGAGGAAGCCGATCATGGGCGCTGCGCCCGAAACCGTGGCGAGAGCGGGCAGGTTGCGCTCGAGGTTGTAGACTTCAAGCTTCCCGACATTCTCGATCGAGGTGGCGATGTCCTTCAGGTCCTTGCCGATGCGGCTGATGCCCTTGTCCAGCATGCGGGCCATGGGGGTGTTCGAGGTTTGGCACAGGTTGCGGGCTGAGGCGAAGTTGCCCTGGCTGATGTGGTCGCGCAACCTGTGCATAAAATCCGGAGCCACTTGGCGCGCCTTCCGGATGGCCATCGACCGCTCGATGAAGACATACACAGCCACGACGGACATCAGAGCCAGGGGCACCATGATGTACCACCCGCCGACGAGGAAGAGGTCCAGGAGGTTGATGGAATCGGTGGCGGGAGCCGCCTCGGCAGCCACGTCAGCGGCGGGAATTTGGAAGAGCATGTGCGTCAGATTCGGAGATTCAACGCAAAGGTGCGCGGAATTATGCGCATGAACGGCCCCAGAAATCTCCGCTTATCGACCTGCTCCCGTGGACAACCGGTCTCCGCGGGTTCAGGCGAACATCAGCCAAAAACACAGGATTCCACTCACATACCCGAGAGCTGCAAGCAAGCTCACCTTCCGCAGGTACCACACAAAATCGATTTTCTCCAGTCCCATGACAGCCACACCTGCTGCAGAACCGATAATCAGAATGGACCCACCAGTACCCGCACACAGGGCTTGTAGCTCCCAGAACAGCCCATCCTGCACAAACATGGCGTCCCATGCACTGCCCGCAGCCATCGCCTCGGTCGCGATGGGATACATGGCCTTCGAAGCCGCTACGAGCGGCACGTTGTCGACGATGGCACTCAGGAATCCGATGGCGGTGTTGATGGCGTAGACATTGCCGAACGTGTCGCGTAACCAGGTCGCTGCAGCAAGCAAGTGGCCTACCTCCTGGAGCGCCGCCACGGCAAGCAGAATCCCGAGGAAAAACAGGATGGAAGGCGTATCGATTTTGCGCAACACAGCGAGCACGCTGATTCCTTTGCCTGCGGCCAAATCCTTCCTTCGGTGCATGAGCTCCGTGGCAATCCACATCACCCCGAGCGCCATCATCATCCCCATGAAAGGCGGTAAGTGCGTGACCGTCTTAAAGACCGGCACAAACAACAATCCCCCGACCCCTAGCGCTAAGGAAATGTTGCGCTCCCACGGGTAGAGCCCTAAATCATGCACCGCAAATGCCTCTTCAGGACGCTGGATCTCCCCTTTCATCCGGAACGAGAGCAGAACCAGCGGAACTGCAAGTACCACAAGCGATGGCAGAATCAGCGTCGCAATGATTCCATCCGTAGTGACCTGTCCACCGATCCAGAGCATCGTCGTCGTGACGTCTCCGATGGGCGACCATGCGCCACCCGCATTCGCAGCAAGGACGACCATTCCTGCAAAAAACCAGCGGGTCTCCTTATCGGCAATGAGCTTTCGCAATAAACTGACCATGACAATCGAGGTCGTCAGGTTGTCAAGGACTGCGGAAAAGAAAAACGTCAGCAGGGAAATTATCCACAAGAGTTTAACCTTGTTTTTTGTGCGAATCCGGTTCGTTATGGCGGTAAAACCTTCGTGGGCGTCCACAAGCTCTACGATGGTCATCGCCCCGAGCAGAAAGAACAGAATACTCGCAATTTCCTGAACATGGTGAAGCAAGCGGTGCTCGAAAAACACCTTCAACCCACCGTCCCCGGCATGCGCAAATTCTTCGGCAAGATGGGCCGGTGGGCCGTCCGATCCGAGCACAAACAACCCCCAACACAGGGTCCCCGTCAGCAGCGCAGTGGCCGCTTTATCGATGCGCACAGTATGCTCGAGTGCGATGCAAGCATAGCCGAGGACGAAGACAGCGATGATAGCGAGTTCCATGCCCAAACAGGTTCACCGAAACCGACCTCGGAACGGTGTTCGAAAGGTCGGGGCTCCAGGCCGAATTTCGCCTCTGCGTTCTGTGAAATTATGCAGTCAAGCACGCACCCCGAGGCGGTCGAGGGCAACGCGATAGGCCGCAGCCGTCAGGCCTATCCGTTCTGGATGAACCGCGTGCACCTCCTCGAGGGCCCGCCGGATTGTCTCCGAGGTGTCGGCGAAGATGGCCGCATCCCGCATGTCCACTTCCTCGTCGCTCATGAGGTAGGCAAACACCCTTGCCATGCCGCAGTTCGCTATGAAGTCCGGAATGCATGCCACCGTGCAGTCCGCCTGCTCAGCAGTTTCACCGTAGAAAATCGCCGCATCGGCAAAGGGCACATTCGCACCGCTCGACACGAGTTCCAGCCCGGCCTTTGCCATGCGAGCCAGCTGATCCGCAGTCACGAGGCGCGATGCCGCACACGGCAGAAACACGTCCGCAGGCACATCCCAAATCCGCGCATTCACCTCCTCGAACGAGAGGACGTCCGCGGCGACGAGGGAATTGCCCGTTTTCGCGAGGAACAACTCCGTCACCTCCTCAGGTGCAAGACCTTCCGAACGGATGAGGCCGCCCGCGCGGTCTATGATGCCGACCACCACCGCTCCGGCTTCGCTCAAGTAATACGCCGCCGCCGCGCCCACGTTGCCCCAGCCCTGCACGATGACGCGCTTGCCTTCGACCGAGCCGCCCCAAAGGGCGTAGTAGTGCCGCACGCTCTCGGCCACGCCATAGCCCGTAATCAGGTCAGCTACACGGAATTTGCGGGTCGTATCGGGGGTGAACTCGAGGTCTTCGACGACTTGGCTGACGCCCTGTCGAAGGTTGCCGATGCGGCGGACCTTGCGGGCTTCC